>CAMZAY010000090.1 GCA_947304365.1 uncultured Clostridia bacterium
ATAGGGGAATTTGCCCGTGAAAATGCCCGTCACGGCGGCGACGGCGACGGTCAGAGCGAACACGCCCGCCGCGATCCATACGAGCGCCTTGGGAAAGAGCGCGGCCGCGGGCACGGCGATTATCGAGACGGCCCAGGAAACGAGCGCCAGCACAAACTGCGGGCGGGTTATGAAAACCTGCTTTTCCCGATCCATTGCGGCGAGTATCTCGCCCGTTGAAAGATGTGAATATTTATCCATGTCTGCTCCTTATCCGCCTGCCAGCTTCTTCGCCTGCTCGACGTATTTATTGAACTCCGCGTCGGAGAGCCCGTAGAAGCTCTTTAGGTTCTTCAGCGCGTATTCGGGGCGCTTCGCGATACAGCTCCTCAGGGCCGAAAGCTCCGACTGCCAGCCGGAGTAGGTCGCCGGCATATGCCAGCGCGATATCTGGCGGGGCATTTCGGGCGCGTATTCTGCGGCGAGCTCGTCAAACAGGGGAAGCGCGTTTTCCGTGTTGAAACGGTACTTCACCTCATAGATATAGCGGGTTATGAATTCGTCCCGCCACGCCTTGTTCTTGTTCAGCGCGCAGAAGATATCCATATTGGTTATGTATCCGTGCGCGGAGGAGACCCCGTTCGGATTGAAGTAGGCGGGGAGTATGTTGCCGCCGGGGGAATTCCCGTACATGGCGTAATCGGAATCGTAGAATATCGCGCGCCATCTTACTTCGTCGCCGGTGGTATGCCAGTATTTCTGGTTGAACATATCGCCGTCGTAAAAATATGTCCTTGCGATAAGGTAATCGATTATCGAATCGGTATCTACGTACCGGGCAAGGCGGTCGAAATTCGCCTGCTGGGAGGTATCGAGAGTCTGGCAGAGCTTTCGCATCTCGTTCCAGCGGTCCTTGTTCCCCGCGAGCATGTAGCCGTTGCGCTTCGCGATCTCAACCGTGTCGCGGTCTATGCCGTAATGCGAGGCGACGTAATCCTCGTTCATGCTTTCCTTGAGGTCGTAAACGCCGCGGTATTCGCCGTTGATGTACACGACGACGGGGCGGAACGAGGCGATGTCGATATTCATGCCCATGCATATCCTGTCGATGTACGAATCCCTGATATGGGCGAAATAGGCGTCCTGCCCGCCGTTCCTCAAAAGGATCGAGCGGAAGCTCGACACTTCACAGTCGTCGAAAAAGGGAAAGTCGAGGCTGCTTCTGCCGTAGCCGCCGCGGAAATAAAGGGAAAGCGATTTCTGCGGATAGACCGCGGTCGACGCGCCGGATACGTTCACCCCCGCTCCGGAGGAGACGGCGAGCCTTCCGTCAACGAAATACTCCATATAACAGGGCACGCGGTCGCCCTTCTTTACGCCGCCGTTGGAGTTCATCTCGGCGCGGTACATGCGGGAATAATCCTCGGAGCTCAGGGATATGCACACGACGGGCAGGGTATGCCTGTCTCCGGTGATGAATGTGCGGGACACGGGAGCGCTGGGTATTAGGCCGCTCCTGAATGCGCGCGCACGGATGACGGCGCCCTTCGTGATCTTTATTGGCCCGGTGTAAAGCCTGGAGTTTAGAGTCGGCATCGAGCCGTCGAGCGTGTAGCGGATCTCGGCGTCCTGCGTGGAGGTGGAAATGCTTATCTCGGCGCCGCTTGAAACGTACAGATCATTCGACGAAAAAACAGGCTCCGCGGCATATCCCGATACGGGACCGGAATTCCTGAAGCCCTTTGTGGGCGTCGTAAAAAAACAGCGCTCTCCCGTCTGGGAAAGATTCGCTCTCCCGCTGGTCACGCCGACGCCTGTGACGCCGGTATCGAAAACGTCCGTGACCGCGCCGGCGGGATCGATCAGATAGATCGTATCGCCGCTGCCCGATACGGAAAAGGTCCGCTTGCCGCAGTTGAACACCGCGTACCCGTCGGGGGATACCGAAAAGCCGTCGAGTTTGTATTTCTTGGGCTGATCGGGATCGTCGGTAAGGCTCCAGCCAGCAAGGGATACGGAGGCGCCGGAGCCGTTGTAAAGCTCGATCCAGTCGGCGCCGCCGCTGCCGACGGCGTGGACCGCGGAGACCTCGCTTATATAGACGGAGTGCGCGTTGAAGCCGCCCGCGTCGGCATACCGCTCAAGCCCGTAGGTGGTATTCGATCTGCCGGGCGTCGGCGCGGCGTAATAGCGTATCTCGTTCGAGCCGTTCCTGCCGACGGAGACGTTCGGGTTGATGCCGACGGGGATCTCGATGGAATCGAATTCCATGCCGTCGAGCTTGGAAAGATAAACGCTCTCCCCCTCCGAAAGGCTGAACGGGGCGTGTATCTCGCCGTCGATGGTCTCGTTCCCGGAGAGGAATATTATCACAAAGTCCCCGGGCAGCAGCGCGGCCTTCGGAAGCTGCCATTTGGTAAGATCGTCCGCCCTGTCGGAAAGGTAATAATAGGAAAGGTCGACGGGGAGATCGGACTGGTTGTAAAGCTCCACCCAGTCGCTCCTGTCGCCGTACGCGTCGATAACGCTGTACTTGTTGTTCGCAAGCACCTCGTTGATAATGAGCGGGGCGGAGGCAAGATCCATGCTGCGCCAGCCGATCGAATCGAAAAGCCGGTCGGAATTCGGCTCGCCCTTGGTGATGAAGGCGGTGTAGCGCACGCCGCTTTCGGTCTTTACGGCGGAAACGCCGTCGGGCATTGCGGGATCGATCTCGGCGCGGTCGATCTCCTTATGCAGATTGTTGAAGAGGAAGAGCGCGTTCTCGCTCTTGGAGAGCTTGAACGAGGCGGTAAGCGGAGAATCGGGATCGAGATCGTTGAGCTCCGCCACGACGAGCGCGCCGGGCTTCGTCGATGTCGTCGGAAGCGAGACGCCGGGGGCGAGCTTCTCCGCGGGGAAGACCCACTTCATGGGATCGTGTTCATCGTCGGAAAGGCTGTATGAGGAAAGATCGATCTCCTCGGAGGAGATGTTTTTGAGCTCCACCCAGCCGTAACGGCCGTTCACAAGCTCGCTTATGCGCAGAGCGTCGGCGGCGGGCGCCTCCTTGACGGCCTCCTCACACGTGGGGAATACGTTGGAATTCTCCGCCCCGAAGGTGGGCAGATTGGAGTAGCCGTAGGACCCGTCCGCGCCGCGGGCATAGGAGATATCCGCGGCAAGATACGGCACGGTCACCATGTCGGAGCGGTTCTCGTGCGCGGAAAGATAGATCTTTTCGCCGGAGCGGGAAATGCCGAACGGCGCGACGAAAACGGAATCGCTCTCGGGAATGCCGGTCTCGGGTATGCAGAGGACGGTCAAAAAGCCGCCGGCGGGTATGCTCGTGCCATCCGGGACTTTGAGCGCGCGCTGATAGGCGGGATTGTCGGCAAGCCTCCAGCCGGAGATGCTTCCGCCGCGGTGTTCTTGAGCTCCACCCAATCGGCCGCGCCGTAATCGGGATCGATATGGCTCAGGGAATTGACTGAGACGACCTCGTTTATGACAATGCCGTCGAGCCCCGCCTTTTTGCCGGGAGCGGCGGAGGGGGAGGGGGATGCGTCGGGTCCGCCTCCCTGACTGCAGCCGGAAAGAGCAAGCGCCGAAAGCGCCGCCGCCGCTGCAAACGTGAGAAACTTCATAAAAGCTTTGTTATTCATGGACATGCCTCAATTCAACATATTCAGACATTTTATTATATCACTTATTATGTGAAAAAGGAAGAGGCGGAAGCCGGGAATAAAAGGAAAAAGCCGCGGAGGCGTATCCGCGGCTTTCGGCGCATATTTCAGCCGTTCATTCTCTTTATGCTTGCGGCGATCTGCCTGCCGGTGGGAGTGGCGGCAAGCCCGCCCTTTGCGGTCTCGCGGTATTCGGGGCGTATCTCGCGCCCGACGGCGTACATGCTCGTTACCACCTCGTCAAAGGGGATGAGGCTCGTTATCCCGCAGAGCGCCATATCGGCGGAGAGCATTGCGTTGGCCGCGCCCATGCCGTTGCGCTTTATGCAGGGGCATTCGACGAGCCCGGCTACGGGATCGCATACGAGGCCCTCGATGTTCTTTATGGCTATCGCGGCGGCGTCGAGGCATTCCATGGGCGTGCCGCCGGAAAGCTCCACAAGTGCGGCGGCGGTCATAGCCGCGGCAACGCCGGTCTCCGCCTGGCAGCCCGCGGCGGCGCCGGAGATGGAGGCGTTTTTCGCAAAGAGCATGCCTATCGCGCCCGCGCAGAAGAGCCCTTCAACAAGCTGATCGTCCGTCCATCCGCGGGAATGCGAGCATTCGAGCAGTACGCCGGGGAGTATCCCCGAAGCGCCCGCGGTAGGCGCGGCGACTATCCTGCCCATGGCGGCGTTGACCTCCACCACCGCCATCGCGGCGGCGGCGGCATGGCAGGTCTCGTGCCCGGAAAGGGGATCGAGGTCGCCGTAGCGGTAAAGCGTCATCGCCTCGCCGCCGGAAAGCCGGCTGACGGATTCCATCTTTTCGGTCAGTCCTTTTTTGACGGAGGCGCGCATCACCTTAAGGTCGGTCAGCATTTCGGCGAGAGCCTGCTCGCGCGTCATTTCGCTGATCTCCGTCTCGCGGCGGAGCATGACCTCCGAGATCTTGAGCCCCTCCGCGTCGCAGAGCTTAACGAGCTCCGCACCGGTGTTAAAATCATAAGCCATGGTATTTACCTGCTTTCATTCGTCGTCAGATCACCATCAGATTATGCACGGCGGGGCAGAGCCGCTTAAGTATCGCCTGCATATCGGGGGTGATGGGATTGTCGGTCTCAATGCACATATAGGCGTCCTCGTCCCCGCGGGAGTGGCGGAAGACCTTCATATAGGCGATGTTCACGCCAAGCTGCGCAAGCACGCGGCATACGTCGGAAATGACGCCGGGCATATCGTGATGCTGAATTATCAGCGTGGGATAATCGCCCGTGACCTCCACGTCAAGATGGTTTATCTCGGTAATGAGTATGTTGCCGCCGCCGATGGACCGGCCGACGATCTCCGTCTCGACGCCGTTGACGTCCTCCGCCTCGATACGGACGGTGTTGGGATGCTCGACCGGCTCTTCCGACCAGTCGAAATCCACGCTCAACCCCTGATCCCGCGCGAGCTTGTATGCGGAGCGGATGCGCGCGTCGTCGGGACGGAAGCCCATCAGACCGCCGATCAGCGCCTTGTCCGTGCCGTGACCGCGCCCGGTCTCCGCAAAGGAGCCGTAAAGCGTGAAATGGACGTGGACCGGCTCCGCGCCGATTATGCGCCGCGCGATGTAGCCGAGCCGCGCCGCTCCCGCCGTGTGGCTCGAGGACGGCCCCGTCATGCGGGGACCGATGATATCGAAGACGGAAAAACTATCCATACCCTTGTGCCTTTCACGTGTTTTTTCGATTTGATTATACATCCGGAGGACGGGAAAAACAATAGTGAAGTGAAGGAAGGGAATAACTGACAGCCGATAACCGATAGTTTACTGACCATAGGGAC
>CAMZAY010000091.1 GCA_947304365.1 uncultured Clostridia bacterium
CTTCGCTGATCCGCCCTTCGAGTCCCTCTGATCGAAATATAAAAATCGCGAGGCAAGTGCCTCACGATTTTTATGGCGCACCCGGCGGGACTCGATTTTGCACATCGGCTCTCATTGCTTGCGCTTTGCGCTGCGCAATTTCGGCCTGTGACAAAATCCCGGGGCGGGCGAACCATCCACCGGATGCTTCGCTGATCCGCCCTTCGAGTCCCTCTGATCGAAATATAAAAATCGCGAGGCAGAGGCCTCACGATTTTTATGGCGCACCCGGCGGGACTCGAACCCACTGCCTTATGCTCCGGAGGCATACGCTCTATCCGGGTGAGCTACGGGTGCATGAATGCGAAAAGGATTATAGCACCTTTTTATTGATTTGGCAATACCAACGCATTTCTCATTTTGGTAAAAGGAGTACATATGAACGGATCGGAGCTTATAAGACCCACAAAAGAACTCGTTCCGCAGATCAAAGCGTTTCGGGAAGAATTCCTGAACTCGCTCGATTGGCTGCACGGAGCGCAGGGGCTTCGGTATATCGAAGACCCGGAGGAATGGCTTGAATACTCGAAACGGTTAGAAAACGAGGAGACCGTCCCAAACGGTTCGTCGCCTTATACACAGTTCGTTTATTTGAGAAAGACCGATATGAAGATAGTCGGCATGCTTGGCGTAAGGCACAGACCAACGGAGCCCATAGAGACCTGGGGAGGTCACGTAGGCTACTGCGTTTGCCCGTCCGAACGGCGGAAGGGCTATGCAAAAGCGATGCTCCGGGACGTTCTGCCGTACTGCAAAAGCATAGGGCTCGACCGCATACTGTTAACAGCGGGCGATGAAAATAAGGGCAGCGTCAGGACGATACTCGCAAACGGCGGCGTGCTCGAAAACTACGTGCTGTCCCCGCGGCACCAAATAATGGTCGGCCGATACTGGATAGAGACATGAAAACGGAGGATAAAATGGATCGCTTATCTGTAAAGAAAACAGAGGACTTTTTGAAAAACAAGCTGGACGGCGGCGCATATCTGTCCGCTCATCCGGACGCAAAGGAATACCGTATCGAGCACTCTTACAGAGTTGCGAACATAGGAAGAAGGATCGCTTTGAGCGAGGGATTTGACGAGACGGAGATGGTCGTAGCGTGCCTTCTTCATGACGTTTCGTATTGTGAGGAATTCGGAGAAAACGGCTGGCGGGAGCACGGCAGACGCTCGGCGCATATAGCGCGCCCGTTTTTGAGTGAACTCGGTTTAGCGGAGGAACGTATAAACGATATCTGTTACGGTATCGCCATACACGTGGATGATGAAGCTGACTTTGACGGCGAAAGGACGCCGTTCGCACTTTCTGTCGGCGACGCGGACAATATCGACCGCTTTGACGCCTACCGCATATTTGAGACGCTCTCAAAGGACGGCTTCCTCAATATGAGCTTCGGCGATAGGCTTGATTATACGGAGAAACGTCTCGCGAGACTGCGGGAGATAACAGACCTCCCAATGGGTACGAATACTGCCGAAGCCCTGTGGAAGGAGCGCATCTCGTTCTATATCGAATACTTCGAGAAACTGCACGCACAACTTGAGTCGAGCAAGGCGATCGTCTGCGGTGAGGAATGAAAGACGGCTATCTTCGCTTTTCGTTTGATCGGATGATCGGTATCGCTTTTGAAAACTCAAATCATTGACAAGCCCCCGATAACGGTATATAATTATCTTTAAGGTTGTCGAAATCTGCCGGCAAACGGAAGCTTTTTCCGCAGACTTGCGATAAAACGGAGGTCCAACAAAATGAGCGCAATCATGATCCTTCAGATCGCCCTTGTGGTGTTGCTCGTCTTTTTCCTGTTCTTGTTGTTCTCGCGAATAGGCAAAGCTTGCTGTGCCTCTAAACTGGGGCTGAAATGCGGCTGGATGGCTTTCATGCCGTTTCTCAACGCATATCTTGACGGCAGGAGGGCAGAGGCGAGCGATGATATAACAGATCCCGACAGAAAGAGAAAACGCAAATGGGGAAGGCGGAACCTTCTTTTAAGGGTATTGAGCGTCCTCTCGATCGGTCTTTTCATCGTCGCGCTGATACTGTTCTTTATCACTCTGGTACTCGCTTTCTTCGGCGATATCATGGAACTCAAGACGGGGAGCCTGTTCGATATTATTAAGATGGGAGTGAACTTCCTTACCAATATCGTTTCCTATATCAGGGATAAGAGCTTCCTCGATACCATAAAAGAATACAAGCTGACCAGCATAGCTTCGCTTGCGGCAATGGCGGTGTCGGTGATAATATGCATTACGTCCGCCGTGGTCGAATACCTTGTTCTTTACAAGACGTATTACGCCTTTTCACCCAAAAAAGCCGGCCTGTTCCTGGTGCTCAGCTTTCTTCTCATCCCGTCCATAGCGGTCATTTTCATGGTGCTCGGCTGCGCCTGGAAGTATGAATATCCCAAAGACGTGCATGGGAGGCAGGCGGACGATCTGCCGCTCCCTGCGGAGCAGGAGCTTGTGACCCGGCCTCCCGCGCCCGTTCCCGAAACGGCGGAGGGAGTTTTGACCGAGAGCTCCTCGGAGACACTTGTTTGAAGGAGGATACAGCATGTTTTACAAAAGATCGATATTGATAATGCTTGCTGTGCTGCTCGCGCTTTCCGTGCTCGTCACGGGATGCAAGCCCAAGCCTTCCGGCTCAAACAGCGGCAGTGAGCAGCTGCCCGGCGCGACGGACGCACCTGCCGTTACGCCGGAGCCCTATATTCCGGAGGTCGTGATCCCCGAGAGCGGCAAATGGCATGCGGAGGTGCTTTTCTCGAGCCAGACCGTGCGCGAGATGCTTCCCTGGTACGCGAGGATACCCCTTGCGATATTCCTCGGCAACACCGCGTTCGAGGTGGACGTTGAGATCTCGAACGGTAATCTCGTATATGAGACAAATACGGACACGCTTAAACAGAACGCATCCGGCACGGTGAGCACGATAATCGGCTTCTTCCTGAAGGATATGGATTTCTCGATGTTCATCGACCGCATAGCGGAGGCCGTCCTGCCCGAGACCGTAATGGGCAAGGACCGCGACTGTTACGGAATTTACGACAGCGAAGCAAGGGACGAGAAGGACAGGATCGTCGTCACCACTACCAAGGGCGAAACGCTCTATTTCAGGGCTTACGGCAACACTCTCGTACAGACTGACGTCGACGGCATAGAGGTCCTATCCTTCAAAAAGGTAAAGGAAGAAAAATGAAGCTTATAGAACCCTCAAACGAATACGTTGAAAGCATCCGCGCCTTCCGCGCGGAGCTTCTTTATAGCGGCAGCTCCATGGACGGAACGGGCTCGCTCCGCCGCACTGAGGATCCCGCCGAATGGATCAAAAACTCCGCCGAATGGAAATTTCCCGAAAATATCCCCGAAGGCCTCGTCCCCGCAACGCAGTTCATGTACGTCAACGAGGACGGCAAGGTCGTCGGCATGCTCCAGATCAGGCATTATTTCAATGAAGTGCTAAAAAAATACGGCGGGCACATCGGCTACTGCATACTGCCGAGCGAGCGAAGGAAGGGCTATGCGAAGGCGATGCTCAAAGCCGCTCTGCCCGAATGCAGGAAGATAGGGCTCGACCGTGTTATGATCAGCTGCTATCCCGAAAACGAGGGGAGCCGCAGGACCATACTCGCCAACGGCGGCGTTTACGATTCCACCGTCTATTGGGAGGAACGCGAGGTTTATCTCGAGCGTTACTGGATAGACCTCTTCCCCCGGACCGCCGGGCTTCGGTTCATATCTCTTTCCGAAAGGCCGGAGCTTGAGAACGCCGCCGCGGAATGGTTCCATTCAAAATGGGGCGTGCCGGCGGAGGCGTATCTTGAGTGCATGGACGCATACCTTTCGGGCGATACCGTTTACGGCTGGTATCTCTGCCTTGACGGGGAGAGGATCGTCGGCGGCATGGGCGTGATAGAAAACGATTTCCATGACCGGAAGGATCTTTATCCCAACGTCTGCGCCGTCTATACGGAGGAGGATCACCGCCGCCGCGGCATATCGGGGCGGCTGCTCAGCATGGTCGTTTCCGATCTGCGCTCAAAAGGCGTGTCGCCGCTGTATCTCCTTACCGATCATACCGGTTTTTACGAGCGTTACGGCTGGGAGTTTTACTGCCTTGCGCAGGGCGACGGCGAAGAGGAGCCCGCAAGATTGTACATACACCGATGAATAAAGCGGGGTCGGGCGGATGAACCCTTCGTTTTTTTGTATGGACATTCCCGTCGAAAAATGGTAAAATCCAAGCGGAGGTAGGATCGCGGTCTTTCTTTATCCGTCATTTTGTTTTCGCGGTCTGTTTTCTGTATGAAAAAAGCTGTAATGGCAATTCTTATCGGGCTTTCGTTCATCGCCTGCCCGATCCTTTATTTCCTTGTGGGCCCCAAACTCACAGACGTTCAGATCAAGACGATCACGGTGCTCGGCATTATCGCCGGCTGCTCCGCGCTCTATTGCTTCATCGCGGGTGAAATAACCCGCAACAACAGCCAGATGGATAAGCTTTGGAGCATACTTCCCGCAGTATACACATGGGTGATCGCGATAATGGGCGGCATGCAGATCCGCCTTGTCGTTATGGCTTGTCTTGTAACGATCTGGGGCGTGAGGCTCACCTTCAATTTTGCAAGGAAGGGCGCCTATAAGCTTAAATTCTGGGAGGGGGAGGAGGATTACCGCTGGAAGGTACTCCGCGCAAAGAAGGAGTTTCGCCCCCGCTGGAAATGGGTGCTGTTCGATCTGTTCTTCATATCGATCTATCAGAATGCGCTCGTGCTCGCTATCACGCTGCCCGCGCTGATCTGTATGCGTTCGTTCGCGCCGCTCAATTGGATCGACTATACCGCGCTCGGGCTGATGCTCGCTTCCATAGCGCTCGAGACCGTGGCCGACGAACAGCAGTGGAAATTCCAGGAGAATAAGAAAAAGCTCCTTGCGGAGGGCAAAAAACTCGAAGACCTGCCCATGCCGTACAGGCGCGGCTTCAACACGACCGGGCTTTGGGCGCACAGCAGGCATCCCAATTACTTTGCGGAACAGTGCATCTGGGCGGTGTTCTATATCTTCAGCATCGGCGCCGGGATCGCGATACTCAATTGGAGCATCGTCGGCGCGCTGCTTCTAATAGTGCTGTTCATGGGCAGCTCCGATTTTGGAGAAGAGATCAGCTCTTCCAAATATCCGCGCTATAAGGACTATAAAAAGAAGGTATCCAAATTCATCCCGTGGTTCAAAACTATGGATAAATAAGCAAAAAGGAAAGAGCCTTTCGTGAGCGTTTGCTCCGGCAGGCTCTTTTTGTTTGCCCGTTACGCGATCTCCAAAAGCCGTTCCTTCACTTTTTCAAGCACATTCTCCATTATATTTTCGGGCAAGCCCTCC
>CAMZAY010000092.1 GCA_947304365.1 uncultured Clostridia bacterium
GAGGCGGAAACGGAATTCACCGGCCTTATCGGTATAGACCTCGAACTTGGGGTTCTTCAAGACCTCATATCCTTCAACAGTCTGATCCTCGATACCGGCGACGAGGGAGTTCCTCATGACGCTGGCGATGCCCTTGCGGCAGGAAGCCTCCGCCTGATATACCTCGGAAGTGGCAATGACCTCACCATTGGTGGCTTTAAGATCGAACTTGACGCCGGTCTTGGTGTTTTTGATAATAAACTTACCCATAAAACTGTCCTCCTGTTTATTGGTGCATGTATAATATACAACACTTTTTTCCCGTTTTCAATACTTAAAATGCCGTTTTTTGAAAAAACTTGCGCCGTATCCTTCGGAAAAACTTTTTCCCGCCCCCGCCCCTTGACCGCCAGACGCAGGATATGGTAAAATAATATAATAAAGAAACAGATCGGAGGTTGCGATATGTCCGAAGCGATCGTAAGCAGCGGTTTCTTTGATTGGATGATGGACATGCTCCGCTCCATCGCGGGCCTGCGCACGCCGTTTATGGACGGCGTTATGTCCGGCGTGACGTGGCTCGGGCAGGAGACGGCGTTTATCATCATAGGCATGATAGTGCTTTGGTGCGTCGATAAAAAATACGGCTACCGCTTTCTGTGCATGTTCATGTCCGGCCTTTTCATAAACCAGTTTTTGAAGGCTCTGTTCATGATACCGCGGCCCTGGGTGGTCGATCCCGAATTCAAGATCGTCGAATCCGCAAGGGAGGGCGCGAGCGGTTGGTCGTTCCCGTCCGGGCATACGCAGTCCGCGGTGCTTCTTTACGGCGGCCTTGCACAGAGGATAAAGAAGGCGTGGGCATACATCGTCGCCGCGGTGCTGATACTGCTTGTGGGGTTCTCGCGGATGTACCTGGGCGTGCACACGCTTTTGGACGTAGGCGTTTCGATGATAACGGGCGTGCTCGTTATAGCGCTGTGCGAGCTGTATTTCAACCGCTTCGGCGATGAGATAGGGCCGTTCTCTATCGCATCCGGCGTTATCGCGGCGCTTTCACTCGGGCTGATCGTCTACATCATGCTCACGCGGGACGCCGCTTCCGACGACGCGGAAACCGTCAAGAACGCTTGCGTGCTGTTCGGATCGTCGTTCGGCCTGTTTGCGGGCGGCTATGTTGAAAAGCGCTTCGTTAAATTCGATACGAAGGCGGTCTGGTGGGTGCAGATAATAAAGGTCGTGCTCGGCTTTGCGGTCGTGATGGGGCTGAGGATAGGCTTGAAGCCCCTGCTTGCGCTGATCAGCGCCTCGCCGCTGACCGACTGCGTAAGGTATTTCGTGATGATATTCGTCGGGCTTGCCGTGTATCCCCTGCTTTTCGGGATACTCTCCAAGCTCGGTATCAAAAACAGAAAGGAGAATGGATAATGAGAGGAATATTTACCGGAGACAGGGAGGGCAAACCGAATGTGGGCATGTGGGTCTACCCTGCGATAATGTTTGCGGCGCCCGTGATCTGCTACTTCTTCTTTTACCTCATCGTCAGCATAAACAACGTGAACAGCTATTGGCGCCCCTCGGACGAGGCTTTCGTTTTCAGCGCCATAGTCGGCGTGATGGTATGCGTCTTCATCGTTGTGCGCGGCTGCCTGACGCTGCCGTTCATTTATCTGGCGAAGCGCATCAAGGAATTTTTCGAGGACCTGTTCATGGGGATGCCGCTGAAGGACGCCTTCAGCTGGTATAAGCAGAACGTGAAGTCCGACGGCGTGGGCTTCTGGATAATAGTCATACCGATGGTGCTCAACGTGCTGTACCTTATCTGGACGCTGCATAATTACTATCTGCCCGTTATGGGCAAGCCGAACCTTCCGCCGCTTTGATAAGCATGAAAAAGATCCCGGGATCAGCCCGGGATCTTTTTTGTTTTATCGGGGTATCTTACGCGTCGGGGCCCTTCCAGTTGGGCAGATCATTTAAGGAATCCGAATGCCTGCCGGTGAAGATATTGTAATACGGCGCTTCGGGCGAGGACTCGTCATATATGCCGAAGGTGCTCACGCCGAGGTAGTATTTCTTCGCTTCTGCAAAGCCTTCATAAGGATCGCCCGGGTCCTCGCAGATTTCCATGGGCTGCTTCTTAACGCGGTCATAGACGGTGTAACCGGCCGAAGAAACGCAGAGGATATAACGGGGCGAGTCCTTTACGTCATACACGACCTCGAACCGCATATCGGAACTGCGGATACCATGCGAGCCCATACTGTCTGCCACGGCTTGACGCTCGCTTTCGCTTATCTCGGGAGAGAGCGCCGCGCAGCCCGCCGCGAAAACGGTCAGAAGCACGATAAACAGCGCTGTTATCCTTTTCATAATGAAGCTCCTATCTTAGTTGTTAGTCAGGGGAGCGCTATGCCGAGCGCGATCATGGCGATGAGCGTGGAGTCGTATGCGGTCACGCCGTCGGTCTCGCTGACGTCGGCGTTGAAGAGGCCGAGCTCCGTTACTTCGCCGCAGTTCACGAGGTAGGCGTTCAGGGCGGTGACGTCGCGCATATCGACCGTGCCGTCGCAGTTGACGTCGCCCACGAGACCGTATTCGGCATAAACGTCGGTATCCTCCGTGATATTGTCGAACGGCTTATCCCAACGGCGGAAACGGTAAAGACCGTTCGGGGCAGTGACGCTCGCCGCCGCCTCGGGCGCTTGCGCCGCGCCGCCGTCAGGCACCTCGACGGTCGATAAAAGCTCGCCGCCGAAGCCGTAGAAACGGACGATATGCGTCGTCAAGGAGTCCGGGGTGACATAGATCGCGGGCATATTGTTGTTATCGGGATCCGTGCCCTTGATATAATTCCCGTTCTCGAAGGAGCCGATCCTCACGGTGAGCCCACTGCCGAGAGTGGAAGTCCCCTCATCCCTGACGCGCAGGACGTCCGCGTTGGAGATCGCCGTCGTGCCGACGTAGAAGCTTTCGAGCCCGTCCTTGAGCATGAGGCATTTGCAGTAGATGAGCGCATACGTCTCCGTTGAGGCGTGCGGTCTTGACAGTATCTTCACCCTGCCGCCGTCGACGGTGAAGGAATGGCGGCTGTAAACGCTTTCGGAGCCGGCGTTTATCGTAACGTCGCTCGCTCCGGTTATGCGGATCTTGCCGTAGGTGATCCGGATGCCGTGGGCGTAATTATAATAGCCCACGTCGTTCATGTTCTGGATATTGACGACGCTGTTATCGATCAATATCTCGTTGCAGTTGTCCTCCGTGGTGCCGCCGATCGGCGTGAAGCCCTCCGCCTTTATGCCCCATTTGCCCTGATCGGTGTTGATCACGGCGTTATGGATCTCTATATTATGATTGGAATAGATGCAGGCCTTGAGCTTCGTCATCACGTTGTACATATCGCGTTCCGTCCCGTAGCAGTTGACGGTGACGTTGTTGATGTAAAGGTACTCCGCGTCGACGTTCTCTCCCCCGTTGGGAAGGGTAAGGCAGCAGCCGAGATAGCTTTGGGCATAGAGATTGAGCGTGCCCGTGCCGTCTATGATAAGATACCCGTCGGGACAGCCGCTCAAAACGTCATGCTCTTCGCCCATGCAGGCGTTGTCGATATAGCAGTCGCCGTTCACGAGTATGCGCGTATCCTTCGGCACGATTATGGGCGCGCCGTGCTGATCGGCGGTGCCGTAAGAATCGAGCGTGAGCTGGGGATTGCCGTTATACCCCGCGGGATCGAACGCCCAGCCCTCCTCGGCGGAGGAGGCGCTGGAAGTGGTATTGCTTAAGTCCAGAAGGGTCGTCCTCACCTGTGTGGAGCGCGGAAGCACGGCGAAGGCCGGCATTGCGGAGAGCAGGAGGGCGGCTGCCATGATGAATGTGAGTATGCGTTTCATGCTTTTTACACCCGAAAACGGGCGCCTTTCCCGGCGTAAAGCCGAACAGGGCGGATGCCCTGATATTTCATCTGATTATATATCATTAAGGTGTGCCGTGTCAAGCCCGTCGGCCTCTGCGATATCGAAAATGTAAGCGGTTTTTTGGAAGAAACGCTCCCCCTTCCGGAGCACGGCCGAAGGGAACGAAGGCTCGTTGGGGCTGTTCGGGAAATGCTGCGTCTCGAAGCAGACGCCGCCGTATTTGCCGAATACGCCCGCCGCGTCGCGGTCGACGAAATTGCCCGTGTAGACGTGCACCGAGGGCTGTGTGGTGAACACCCGCAGCCTTATTCCGGAGACGGGCGAATAAAGCCCCGCGGCGAGCTTGAGCTCTCCCCCGCCGCCGAGCGGGAAGCTGTGATCGAGCCCGCCCGCATTTTCAAGCTCGCCCGAGCAGAGCACGCAGCCGATCCTTTTGGGAGAAGTCAGATCGAGCGCCGTGCCGCGAACGGGAACGAGCCTGCCGGTTGGGATCATGCCCTCGCCCAGCTCGAGCACGCGGTCGGAGAGTACGCTGATGAGGTGATCCTTTACGCTGCCCGTGCCGTCAAGCGCGAAATAGCTGTGGTTGGTTATGTTGAGCACCGTGGCGGAGTCCGTTTCAGCCTCGTATTCTACTGAAAAAACGCCGTCCGTCAGCCTGTAATCCACGCGAAGGGCAAGCTCCCCGGGGAAGCCGTCCTCCCCCGCGGGGCTCAAAAGGCTCATGCTGACGCCGTTTTCGATAAGCTCCGCCTCGAAAAAGCGCTTCGGGAAAACGCCGTGAAGGTGATTTGGCCCGCCGTTTTCAGCAAGGCGGTACTCCCTGCCGTCAAGCGTGAAGCGGGCGTTTGAGAGCCTGCCGGCGTATCTGCCGACCGTTGCGCCGATGCAGGAGGAGCCCGCGGCATACCCCTCCGCAGATGGGTAGCCGAGCACGGCGCTGACCGGAGACCCGTATCTGTCGGGCACGGTGACGCCGGTTATCGCGGCGCCGAGATCGGTAACGGACACGGAAATACCCGGTGAGGACAGCGTGAAGCGCCGCGCCTTCCTCCCGAATGCTTCGCCGAATTCGGTTTCAAATATATTTGTCATAACGGCATTATACCACGCGAAACGGGAATTGGGAATACCCGCGCCGATTTTTCCCGCAGGGGTCTTGATTTTTTTAATGCAGGATCCCTTAAAAAACGCGATTTTGATTTGATTGACACCCCTTTTCCGGGATGCTATAATTTCCGGTAGAGTTCCCAAAAAGGAGACAGATGATGCTTACGTTCGTTTCGGAATGGGCTTTCGGTCGTTTCGGCCTGATAGGCTCGATAATACTCTTCGTCATAGGCTTCGCGGCGCTTATAAAGGGCGGCGACTGGTTCGTTGACGGCTCCGTCGGCATAGCAAAGAAATTCCATATCCCGGAGCTTTTGATCGGCGCGACGGTCGTTTCCATCGGCACGACGCTGCCGGAGGTGATGGTCTCCTCCATGAGCGCG
>CAMZAY010000093.1 GCA_947304365.1 uncultured Clostridia bacterium
GCGCAGCAACGCGTCGGCTTCCGCCAGCTTCGTGACGCCGCCGGTCAGCACCACGGGAACGGGCACGCCGCGCAGCATGAACGAGAGCATGGAGGCGGTGTACGCCATCGTATCGGTGCCGTGGGTCAGCACGATGCCGTCGCATGAGGAAGCCTTGTCGCGTATGGCTTCGGCGATTATGCACCATTCCTCCGGCTGTATGTTGGAGGAATCCATACTGAAAAGATCGGTGCAGCTGATCTGCACCTCGTCCGATTCGCACCCGACGAGCTTAACGAGCTCCGCCGCGGTAAGCTCCGGGAAAAGCCCGTTCTCCGTGGGCACGCAGGCGATCGTGCCGCCCGTCGCTATCAAACAAATGCGCTTCATATCTTTAAAAGGCCTTTCGTTTGTTTTTACATATATTATTATAAATGCTTTCATCCCCGATATCAAGATTTTTTATACCGTGCGCCAAAATGTGAGTTGCGGCAAAAAAACAATGTGATATAATGGAACCGAAGGGGCTTCCCGTTCGTTATATATACGAAAGGCAAAGCCGTGATCCGAAAGGAGATGACGTCATCATGAAGAAAATAATCGCCTGCATGCTGCTCCTGGCGCTCGCCGCGGCAGTTTTCACCGGATGCACCTCGTCAAATACGGGCGCCGAACAGAGCCCGGTTATTACCAAGGCACCGTTTACCGGTCATATCGAGCCGAAGACTTTTGCTCCCGAGAAGCCCAACGAGGGGCTTGCGATGGGCAACGTGCTCTTTTGGGAGACCTTCCGCTCCGGCGGCAGCTCGACGGAACGCATAAGGTATAAGGTCTATAACGACGTAAAGGAGTTCCTGGCGGATTTTCCCGGCAGGGATGAGGAATTCAATTCCCGCTACTCGGAAAAGAGCTTCGGCGAAATGTTCGTCGCTGCGGTGTACATCACCGTTCCCACGGGCGGATATTCTTACTCCGTCAACGCCGGCAGCGTGTCCGGATCGGAGATAAAGCTCGATATCCTGCAGACCTCGCCCGAGGCCGATACTGCCGTGACGCAGGCGTTCGAGACGCACTGCGTGCTCGCCGCATTCCCCGCCGAGCTTTATACGGAAGGCATGCGCGTCACCGTGATCATAAACGGCAAGTGCGTTTTGCCCGCCGGGGAAACGGTTTGAATCGTAATAACGTCACAGCTTTTACAATATCTTTACACTTGTGGGCTTGCCAAACACAACGGAATGTGATATAATATATCCACAATGAAGAAAGGTCCTGCCTTTATTCTTGAAAACGTGCCGCGCGGCACAAAGGAAAGGAGCAAGAAATCATGCGTATTTCCATCACAGGCAAAAACATTGAAGTGTCCGAGTATCTGAAGGAGCTTGCACTTAAAAAAATGTCGAAGCTCGACCGCTATTTCCCGGCAGATACGGTAGCGCAGGTGACCATGGCGCTTGAAAAGAACCGCCATATCGTAGAGGTCACCATCCCTTACAGCGGCGGCATCATCCGCGGTGAGGAAGTGACCGGGGATATGTACGCCAGCATCGATAACGTTATCGCAAAGCTCGAGCGCCAGATCATCAGGCACAGGACAAAGCTTGAGAAGAACCTTAAAGCGGAGGCGTTCAACGAGCCCGTGCCCGAGTATTCCGATGAGGAGGATGAGGGCCCCAGGGTAGTCAAGGTAAAGCGCTTCTCCATCAAGCCCATGAGCGAGGAGGAAGCCATCCTCCAGATGGAGCTTTTAGGCCATTCGTTCTTCGTGTTCACCAATGCCGAGACGGAGGATATCAACGTCCTTTATAAGAGAAAGGACGGCAACCTCGGTCTTATCGAACCCGAATAATAAGCGGATAATCAATCGGCGGTTCCAAGGAACCGCCGTTTTTTTGTGGGAAAAAACTTGTGAATGGTTTGCTTATTTTGCCTGAATGTCGGTCTGCTGTTCGTGTTCGATATCTATGATATGCTGCTGCTTCTCCTCTTCGGAGACCTGGGTATATGGATAAAGGAGGGAATACACTTCGTCAACTTTCACGGATCCGGGCCGCGCATTAGTCAAACGATCTTGAACGATCGATTTGATCTCCGGACGGTTTACCACCCATACGTCTGGGGAAGAAACTGTGATATTCTTAAGAGTGCATCTTTCGGAAAAAGCGATCACAGACCACATCGGAACATTCCCCGTAAGCGCTTTTAGATATTTGATATGGTTTCTGTTTTGCATTATCGGGTTATAGAACCGCTCTTTTTGGCTCTTTCCTTTGCCTGCGGGCAGCGTTACCGTCCAATAACGATTTACCTCGTTGCCGAATATCCAACCGCTGTAATTCTTACTTTCAAAAACGAATATTCCCGAATCGGTTATCATTAAGACGTCGATCTCGGTCGTTTTCCCGTCATAAGCCGGGATGTAAAGATTAAACAGAAATCTTGCGCCTTTTTTCTCGTAATTCCGAAGCGTTTTATAGATCATGAACTCGCCTATACTCCCGGTATCGGAGCGCATTTCACCGTAGGACTTATGCGTAATAAGAGCATACTGTCCCTTATTGTACTGCTTTAATTCAGAAAAGTATTCGATTATTTTAGCTGCGGCGAAGATCAAACCTATGACCAACAGCAGAACCAAGATGAAATTGCCGGAATGGGAAGTGTTATCGATTTTAAGATTCTTCAATGATTCCTATCTCCTTACAGCTTCACCGCTTCGTCAACTGAAAGCAGGTACACGTATTTTTCCTTTACCGGAAGCCCGGTCAGCTTTTCGAGCGCGGCGGCATACAGCTCAAGCTGGCGCGAATAGCGCCTTGCGACGGTGTTGGCGGTATGCGTTTTGTCGATATGCGTCGTCTTGTGATCGACGAGCACCCAGGCGCCGTCCTCTATAAAGCAGCAGTCTATAACGCCCTGAAGCATTATAGGCGCCTTCGAGCCGGTATCGGTCAGCTTGTCGGCGTCCATGTAAACGTCGAACTCCTTTTCCCGCTCCACGCGGGGCGAAGCAAGGAGCCTCCTTCCAAGGTCCGAATCGAAGAAGCGGACGATATGCTCCGTTTCGATCACGGCGGCCTCCCTTTCGGTAAACTGCCCGCGCGCGGCGAGAAGCCCAAGCTCCTCCTTTACGGTCGCGGAGGTATGCTTTTTCAGCGAAACGAGCTGCAGCAGCCTGTGGGCAAGAGTGCCCGCCTCCGCGGGGGTGAACTCGCGCTCGCCCTCCATGAACCGCGGCATCTGCGCGACCTGCACCCGGGCTTTTGTAAGCCCCGTGACGGAGAGCTTCGACGGGAGAAGGGTCTCCTCCGAAGCGAAATAGCCCTCGCCGAACCGTTTTTTGAGCGCGGAGGTATCGAGGAACGCCGCCTCCTGCAGCCATTCGCCGAACTCCTCTTCCGACATGGAGCCGCGCCTGCCCGCGCCTGCGGACGGGGGAACGACCTCCAGCCGCATGCCGCCGCCGTGCTCGAAACGGACCTCGCTCTCGGGGCCGTTCGGGAAATACGCGCCGAGCATCCAGTCGGCGTAGTGCTCCGCCTTCATTATCCGAACGTCGTCCAGGCGCGAAGCGTACTTCGCGGCGAATCTCTGCGCGTCCTTGTGCACGCCGAGCATTATCAGCTTTTCCTTTGCGCGGGTCTGGGCGACGTATAAAAGGCGCATCTCCTCGGCGTTCAGGCGCCGCGCCTCGCGGGCGGCGACAGCGCGCTGGAGCATGGATTTAAGCTCCCTGTCCCCCGCGACGGAGCATAGGCCTATGCCGAGCTCCGCGTCGAATATGCCCGTATCGGCATTGTAGCCGCGGCGGAATTTCTTTGTTATGTTCGCAAGTATCACCACGGGGAACTCAAGCCCCTTGGATGAATGGATCGTCATCAGCCTTACGGCGTCCGCGCTCGAGGAAGCGCGTCCCGGCTCCTTCATGGAGCCCGCCGCCTCGTCAAGATACCGTATAAAGTCGGACAGCGTGCCGCCGTTCTCGCCGCAGCGCCTCGCAAGCGAGAGCAGCGTTTCAAGGTTCCTTTCACGCGCCGCGCCGCCGTACAGCGCGGATACGCAGACCTCGAAACGGGTCTCGTCGAGCACCTCCGTCACGAGCGTGCCGAGCTCGGTCAGCTTCGCGCGGGCGCGCCAGCGGTCTACTGCCGCAAGCATGGAGGCGCATTTGATGCTCCACGACGGCGCCGTGGGATCCGCCGCCGCGCCTATGACGCAGTCGAGTATCTCCTCGCCCTCATAATCCGCGCGGACATGTATAAGCTCCTCCTCGGTAAAGCCGAATATCGGCGAGCGCATAACGGCAAGCAGGGGGATATCCTGCCTGCGGTTGTCTATCACGCGGAGAAGGTCGGTAAAAATACGCACCTCGATCGCGTCGTAGAAGCCCTCTCCCCGGTCGGAAACGCAGGGTATGCCCGCGTTCGAGAACGCTTCCATCCAGTCGGAGATCTCGCCCCTTGCGGAGCGCATAAGCACCGCAAAATCGCCCCAGCGGTATCGTCTCGGGCCGTCCTTGCCGCTTACCGTGCCGTGCTCCATAAGGTCGAGTATCAGCTCTGCGGAATATGCGGCCATCAGCTCCGCCTTCGTGCGGTCGGCGGCTTCGCTGTCATCGTCCTCGGGGGCGTCCTCCGCAGCTGCCGGGCCGAGCGCGGGATCTATGAGCACCAGCCGGACGCTGCCGCGGTCCTCTCCCGGCGCGGGCTCCCTGCCCGAAACGAGCCGTGCGTTGTCGCTGTAATCGATCTCGCCCACGTTCTCGCCCTTCATAAGCTGTGAAAAGAGCAGGTTCGCCGCGTCGAGCACCGCCGTGCGGCTGCGGAAATTGGAGTTGAGGTCGATCCTCGCCCTGCCGTCCGCGCCCTTATAGGTCCTGTATTTCTCAAGGAATATCGCGGGCTCCGCCTGGCGGAAACGGTAGATGCTCTGCTTAACGTCGCCGACCATAAAACGGTTGCCCTTCGATATCCTCGCAAGTATCGCCTCCTGCGCGGGGTTGATATCCTGGTATTCGTCAACGAAAATATAAAGGAATCTCTCCCGGTATTCCGCCGCGGCGGCGGGATCGGAGAGCACCTTAAGAGTGAGCTGTTCCATATCGGAAAAGTCTATGACGCCCTCTTCCTCCTTAAGCTCCCAAAAGCGCCTCGCAAAATCGCCGACGAGCTCCCTTAAAAGCATTATGGGCGGAGCGAGCAGCTTTGCATAAGCGGCCTCCTCGTCAAGCGTATGCGCGAACCGCTTTTTGAGCGAGGCGATAAGCTTCTTGAACGCCTCGCGGTAGGTCTTTGCCTCCGCTTTTTCGGACTCGTCCGTGCCGTTTTTGAAGCGGAGCGTATCGAGCTTGCCTACCCCCGCGAGCGCGGATACCCAGTGATCGTAATCGGGCTGGA
>CAMZAY010000094.1 GCA_947304365.1 uncultured Clostridia bacterium
GGCCTTTTCCCGCTTCCGCAGCTCCTCCTCCCGGCGAAGCTCCTCCTGGCGGCGCCGCGCGGGCGGGAAGGGCTGCCGGGATTGAGCACGAGCAGCGCGCCGAACGCGGAGAGCCCGCCCCGGTGGGTATGCCCGTAAAGCGCGGCGGCTGCGCCCAGCTCCTCCGCGCGGTAGCTCAGGGTATAGGGTGCGAGGTCCACGTCGTACGTGTGTCCGTGGCAGAGGAATATCCTCGCCTTTTCGACGGTGACGACCGCCTCCGCCGTTATCGCCCCCTGCCGGTTGGGGAAAACATGCTCCGCTGCGCCCGAAAACGAGGCTCCGTCGCAGTTGCCGAACACGGTGTAGACGGGCTTGCCGGTCTTCTCGGCGAGGTACTTTGCGTCGGAGGCATAGTCGCCAAGGTGGAACCAGCCGTCGACGCCGCCCGCGGCGCCGATGCACGCGTCGATCGCGGCGCGGGAGCCGTGGGTATCCGAAATAACGCCTATCCTCGTCATCTCAATTTAGCGCCGCGAGCACGAGCGCGAGCGCGTTTTTCCTGTGGCTGACGGCGTTTTTCTCCTCCGCGTCCATCTCGGCGAAGGTCTTTCCCATCGGCTCGTAGAAGAACAGCGAATCATAGCCGAAGCCGTTTTCGCCCCGTTCCTCCTCCGTGATAACGCCGAAAACGCGCCCGGTCGCCTCTATATCGGGCTCGCCCTTTATCTTCAATACCATTGCGGTGGCAAAATGCGCGCCGCGCTTCTGGGTGGGGATGCCGGCAAGCGCGTAAAGGAGCTTTCTCCTGTTCGCGGCGTCGTCATGCCCGTCCGTCGCGTATCTTGCGGAGCGCACGCCGGGAGCGCCGCCCAAAGCGTCGACAAGCAGCCCTGTATCGTCCGCGAGCACGGCGTCGCCGTTCCCGATGATGCCCATGGAGTCCGCGAGCGCGAAAACCTCCGCCGCCTTCTTTTCCGCGTTGCCCTCGAGCGTTTCGGCGTTTTCGTCCACATCGAGCTCGAGCCCCGCCTCGCGCATGCCCTGCACCACGTCGAAGCGGACGCCGAGCATCGCCTTGATCTCCTCGATCTTATGCTTGTTGTTGGATGCGATTATGAGTTTCATACTATTCTCCGTTCATTATGAAAAGGGCGGCACAGCCGCCCCCTGATATTATTCGAGGTTCGCTTTTTTGTATTCCGCCGCGAGCTTTTCGCGCCAATCGCCGACGGGACGGAGGAAGTCGATGAACGAATGCTCCTCTATGCTCTCGTCCTCCCAGCGCATGGCGCCTATCATTTCACGGTGCTTGTAGAGCCAGGTCACGCGGTCGATAACGTACATGATGTGCGAAAGGGTATAGACCCTCCTCGGCACGGCGAGACGCACGAGCTCGAACGGGGCGATGGAATCCTCCGGCTTTTCGCTGGAGAGACCGCGCTCCATGCCGCGGGCGCCGCTTACAAGATAGATTGCCGCCGCGAGAGCCGCGCCGCGGAAGTCCTTTTTGCCGAGGTGATCGCAGAACCTGTCCGCGTCGAGATGGCAGCCGAGGCCGCCCGCGGGGGTCACTACGGGAACGCCCCTCTTTTTGAACTCCTCCACCATGTACTCGATAAAATCGGGACCCTGGGAGATCACGTTCTCATCCATGGTGTCGTCGAAGCCGACGCGCATTACCTCCATCTCTGCGGAGCTCATGCCGCCGAAGGAGGGGAAGCCCTCGAAGCAGGAAACGTAACCGCGGACGGTAAGGAAATCCGCCTTATCGTTCATGCAGATGCCGCCGCCGCGCGCAAAGCCGAGCTTGCGCCCGCTGAAATAGATGATGTCCGCGGCGTCCGCCATTTCGCGCATGATCTCGCGCACGGACATGCCCCTGCGCTTTTCGTCGCGCGTTTTTATGAAATGGAGGTTATCCATCACAAGGCTCATATCAAGGAGCGTCCTTATGCCGTGCTTCTTCGCGATCGCGGAAACGGCGAGTATGTTGTCCATGGATATGGGCTGACCGCCGATCAGGTTCGTGCCCGCCTCTATCCTTATGAGGGGGACGCGCTCCTTCGGCGTTTCGGCAAGGAATTTCTCGAGCTTTTCGAGATCGTAATCGCCCTTGAAGCCGTCCTCGCCGCCGGTCGTGAGCCCCTTATCCTGCAAAAACTCGACCAGGTCGCCGCCCTGGAGCCTGACCTGCGTCTGGAAAGTGCAGAAATGGAAGTTGGTGGGGATAAGATCGCCCGGCTTTACGAAGGAGCGGGCAAGCATCTGCTCGCACGCCCTGCCCTGATGCACGGGGAGGAAATAGTCCTTGCCGAGTATCTCCTTGACTTTGTCCGCCATTTTGTAATAGGTGGTGCTGCCGGCATACGCGTAATCCGCAAGATGGAAAGCGCCCGCCTGCTCGTCGCTCATGGCGTTGAAGCCGGAGTCGGTCACCATGTCGATGAAAACGTCCTCGGACTTCAGGTTATACGAACAGTTGCCCGCCTCGTCAAGGGCGGCAAGGCGGTCCTCAACGGGGATCAGCCTTATATTGTGCACGGTGGAAACGCGGTGCATCTCTATGGGGATCTCCCCGCCGGCAAACAGCTTTATCTTTGACATGTCAAAAAAGAGCTCCTTCTTATTATTGAATCATTATTATACCATATGAGCGTTGTTTACGCAATATCTTGCTGAAAAAACTATGCCGCGCCCCAACCGATTGTATAGCCGATCAGTATCCCGACCGCCGCGGCGAACGCGATGAACACGAGCGGGTGAAGCTTTTTAAGGGGCTTCACGTTGGTGACTACCATCATCAGCGCGAAGAACGCGATCTCCTTGAAATTGAACGCGCCGCCGAAGGTCGCCGACGAGAAATTGAACAGCGTGATGCTTATGACGCTCCACGCGGCGGCGGCGATAAGCCCGGCGACGGCGGGACGAAGCCCCGAGAACGCGTCGTTTATGAGCTTGGAGTTCTTGTATTTCTCGAGCATGCGGGCGACGATCATTATAACGATGAAGCTCGGCATAACGAGGGAAGCGGTCGCGGTGAACGCGGTGGTGACGCCGAACACGCGGCATGCCCAGACAGAATGCCCCGCCTCGAGGAACGTATTGTAGCCCGCCATATAGCCGGAGTAAGTCGCCATGTTTATGCCGAGGGGGCCGGGAGTGGACTCCGAAAGGGCGACCATCTGGCTGATCATATCCTGCGTGAGCCAGGGGTATTTATCGGCGAGCGCGCTCAAAAACGGCAGAGTGGCAAGTCCGCCGCCGGCGGCGAAGAGACCGATCTTGAAGAACTCGTAAATGAGTATGAGGTAGATCATTTGCTCTCACCCCGCTTCCTCATTATGAGTCCGCGGACGACGCCCGCGATAGCCGCGCCGATGACGACGAATACGGGCGATATCCTGAACGGGAGCCCTATAACGGGCGGGAGCGCTACGAGCACGAACGCGAGCACGCAGAGCGCGTACCCGAAAAAGCCCTTGACCTTCTGTTTTACGAGCTTTATGACCGTGTTGAGTATGAGCACGCCAACCGCGACCCTTCTGCCGTGGAGCGCGTATTTGACCGCAGGTATCTCGGCAAAATTGGCAAGTAGCGCGGTGAGCACGCTTATGATAACGAACGAGGGGAGCACGACGCCCGCCGTCGTCACGACCGCGCCGATAAAGCCCCTTTCCTTTTTGCCAATGAAGGTGGCGGTATTGACGGCTATGACGCCCGGGGTGCACTGACCGATCGCGAAATAATCGAGCAGCTCGTCCCTCGTCACCCAGCCGGTCTTATCGACGCACTCCCTTTCGAGCATGGGCAGCATTGCGTAGCCGCCGCCGAAGGTGAACGCGCCTATCCGCATGAACGCAGAAAAGAGCTTCCATAAGGAAGTCCTCTCTTCTTTGGCTGTGTTATTTCTTATTTCTTCACTCATCTTTAAGCACTCTGAAATAGCCTTCCATTCCGTCCGCGCAGCTTATGCCGAGCCTGTCGGTCCCTATGAGATCGAGCGCATGGCTTAAAATGTACGCGCCGTAAAGTATCACGTCATGCCGTTCCGTAAGGAGCGGATGCTTTTTCCGCCTCTCCCCCATCTCGCCGAGTACTGAAATGAGCGACTCTATATCGTCCTTGGTAAGCACGACGTTATCGACGACCTCCGCCGAAAACTCCCGGAGCCCCGCCTTGAGCGCCGCGAGCGTCGTAATGCTTCCGCCTACGCCGACGAGGGACGAGACAGCGAGCTTCGGGAGCCTGACCTCCCCGTCCATGTACTCCGTGACGGCGCTGCGCTGGGCTTCCCTTAAAGTATCGCAGTCCTCCGCTCCGGTCGCCGCGCGGGCGATATCGCCGCAGCGCACGCAGCCCGCGCGGAAGCTCACGCCGAAGCTTTCCGTCACGACCTGCATGGAGGCGCCGCCGATATCGAGCATGGCGTCGAAACGCCCCTCCCCGCCTGCCGCGCCGAGGAATGCGTAACGCGCCTCCTGTTCGCCGGTCAGGATATCGACGGGAACGCCGCATTCCTTATAAACGCGCTCCGCGAACTCACGCCCGTTTGACGCGTCGCGCACGGCGCTCGTCGCATAGGCCCTGGGGGTAAAGCCGCCCGCCCTAGCCTTATCGGCAAGGAGGGATATCACGGCGATGCTGTTCGCCATAGTGTCTTCGCGCAGCATGCCCGTTGCGGAAAGCCCCGAGCCGAGGCGCGTGGTGAATACCGATTTATCTGAAAGCGCGCCGAAGCGCTCCTCCGCATAGCGGACGGAATTGGAGCCGACGTCGATTATCGCAAGCTTACTCACCGTCTTCTATCCTCGTGTCGCCGGGACCGATATAGCCGAGATAATCCCTTGCGTACTGAAGGAGCCCCTCAAGGCTCTTGACGTACTCCGTCCTGCTCTGAAGACGCTCCTGCTCGCGCTGGAGCTCGTCGAGCTTTGCCTTGAGCTCGATCTTTTCGGCGTTGAGCTCGGCAAGCTTCTTCTTCTGCGACCTCAGCTGCAGGCCGATGAACAGGAAAAAGCCGACGAAAAGCAGCACGACGAGACCGAGCGCGATAAGCCTAACGGTTTTGTTTTTGAAGAATGCCCCTGGATTCATAGGTCACCTCCGGACAGCACATATCTTTTCAATTATATTATGCACCCCCGAACGCCGTTTTTCAAGTGCAAATTATCGATTTGACGGCAAATCGGAGCTCCGCGCGGTATATTTTCGCTATTTTGGATTTTTCCTATTGACAAGCAAATGCCCCATATGTATAATATGCCTGTTCCGTTCTGGAACGAATCGAATAAGCGGGAATAGCTCATTTGGTAGAGCGCCGCCTTGCCAAGGCGGAGGTGGCGGGTT
>CAMZAY010000095.1 GCA_947304365.1 uncultured Clostridia bacterium
GCTCTGTCGGTGCTGACGTTACCGTATCGGTCGGCTCGGCGGAGGGCTGCTCCGAGGGCGCGTCGGTGGGATCGCCGACGGGCGCGGCGCTCTCCGAATGCGAGGGCTCGCCGCTCGCGCCGATATCCACGGAAATATGTTCCTTTATATCCTTTATGCAGCCCGCCGCGGGAACAAGGAATAAAAGCGCCATTATAAGCGCGGCGGCCTTAATAGAAATCCTTGCAGAGCTCCTCATACAAAAACCTCCGTAGAAACATAATACCCCTTATTATAACATTTTTACCCCGTGTTGTTCAACAGCTTATTTTCGGTTGAAAACGGGCGGGCGGTGTGCTATCATGAAAAAAAGGAGGACGCCGCCATGCTCAAGGATAGGCTGACCGAATACGCGCGCAGAAAATACGGCGCCGAGCCGGAGCATCTTTGGATGCGCTGGCCGGAATACGCCGTGCTCCGCCATAAGGACAACGGCAAATGGTTCGCGGTATTCATGGAGATTTCACCGGACAAGCTCGGTATTAAGGGAGAGGGCCTGATTCACGTTATCAACGTCAAGGTGGACGACCCTCTGCTTCTCGAGCTTTTGATAAAGGAGCCGGGACATTTCCGCGGCTGGCACATGAGCCGCAGGAGCTGGATGACGGTGCTGCTCGACGGGACCGTCCCGTTTGAGGAGCTTGCGGCGCTCCTCGACAAGAGCTTCGCCGCGACCGCCTCCGCAAAGAAGAAAAAGGAGATCCGCCCCAAGAAGGAGTGGCTCGTTCCGGCAAATCCGAAGTATTACGATATCGTAAGCGCATTCGGCGCTTCGGATGAAATAATGTGGAAGCAGGGCGCGGGCATAAAGAAGGGCGATACGGTGTTCATGTACGTCGGCGCGCCGGTCTCGGCGATACTCTATAAATGCTCCGTCACGGAAACGGACGTCCCGTACAAATACGCCGACGGGAAGCTCACGATAAAGAGCCTTATGCGGATAAAGCTCTTAAAAAGATATCCTGCGGACAAATTCACGTTCGGAAGGCTCAACGACGAATTCGGCGTCTGCGCCGTGCGCGGGCCGAGGGGAGTGCCGAACGCGCTCTCAAAGGCGCTGAAATAACGGTACTTCGATTCAACAAAAAGCATGGTATCAGAGAAAACTCTGTACCATGCTTGTTTTTTCTGACAAGAATTGTCTCGCGGCGCGTCACGCCCGCTTTGTTCGTTTAAGGCGAGCACTCCCTTGGGAGCGCTCGCCTTTACAGTGCTTTTTAATATTCTTCCCTATCAGTCGTTTATGAACCAGACGTAAGCCTTGGGAATGCCGTCCTCGTTCAGGCCCATCGGGCGGCCGTATATGCTGGAGTAGGTCTTGCCCACCTCGAGCGTACCGGCGGAGGCGTAATGGTTATGGTATTCGAGCACTATTGAATTGCCGTCGTCGAGGCGCAGCACGGCGAGCACATAATCGTCGTTCTTCAATATCTCGATAACGGTGCCGCCGATCTGGTAGCCCTGCGTGCCTGCGTAGGCGAACGACGCGTAATTCATGCGCCATGCGCCCATTACGTAGCTCGACATCTCCGGCGCGCGCTGCACGTGTATGCTGCGCTGTGAGATCTGCCCGGCGGGGGTGGTGCAGACAAGGTCGATAATGTAATCGCCAAGGGCCGCCATGCCGACGCTGAAGGAGAAGTTGCCCTCCCCGTCGATTACGGGGGAGGAGATCGTGGCGTTGGTGGATTCGCTCGTGGCGGTCAAAGCGCTCCCCGCGGGGACCCTGCCGCGCACCTCGATGGGGTCGACAACGCTCCTGACCCTCTGCGAATACTCCGTATCGCCGTATTCCCAGGGCATCTGTATAAGCGTTTCGGTGGGGAAGGCGGTCTTAACGTCCACCCTGACGGTATGCCTGTAAGTGGAGTAGCCGTTGAGCGACGCGGTTATGTTGATCGTATGCTCGCCCGTATCCTCGAACCTTACGGTGTGGGTGAAGCTGCCGTTCACGGCGACTTCCGCCGGTTCGCCGCCGACGGTCACGACGGAGGTTATCGGGTCGACCCTGCCGGAGATAGTAACGCTGCCGTCCTCGGAAACGAGCTGATCGCCCTCGTCAAGGGAGACCATTATGGCGGGCACGTCCACCATTACGGAGCCCATATTTTCGATAAGGGTCTCCGTCCCGTCCTTGCCCACGCGGTAGACGGTGGGGGTGACTTCGCAGAAGTTTTCCTCAAGCGGTTCGTTGGGGAGCAGGCTCGACACCGGCACCTTGAAGGTGACGTATTTCTTGGCGGGGATGGTGACTTCCGTCCTTATGCCGTCAGTATTGACGTATACCAGGCGGGATCCCTCCCTGCCGTAAACGGTCACGAGGTACGAATTGGAGTTGGGATCTTTCTTGATCTCCGGCGCACGCCTTGAGGTGCAGCCGGCAAGCATCAGACACAACAGGATCGCAGCCAGCGCCGCGGCGATCAAAGCGGCCTTCCTTCCGAAGGAGTTATTATTCTTCATAAAATGACCTCAATTTCGGTATTGATGGCGGGCGGAAATGACACGCCCACACTTCATTATAACTTATTTGTGATAATAAATCAAGTCTTTGCGGGCAAAACGGGGTCAAGACCCCCTTGCCCGCGGACGAAATAACTGGTATAATCGATCTGTCGAAAAATGCCGCATATGCGGGGAAAGGAAGCCTGTAATCAGGCGATGATCGATTATGAACAGTGAATGGTCCCTCGACGTGCTCTACACCGGGTACGACTCTCCAGAATTCAAGCGGGATATGGACGCCGCGGACGAGGCCGTCCGTGTTTTCAACGAGGCGGCTGCCGCCATGGACCCCGCCGATCCCGCGGGCACTATCAAAAGGATGCTCGGCCTTATGGAGGAGAACGAGAAGCTCTTTTCAAGGCTGTACTCCTTCTGCGGGCTCAAGCAGGCCGCCAACACCAGGGATGAGCAGGCGGCGGCGTATCTGGGCAAACTGATGGCGCGTTACAGCGCAATGACCAAGCCGCGCACCGCGTTTGAGAAATTCGTCGCATCCGCGGAGGATCTTGACGGCGTCATCGCCTCCGATCCGATGCTCGCCGAATACGGCTACATGCTCAAGAACATAAAGGAGGACAGCAAGCACCTCCTTTCCGAAGAAGCGGAGGAGATAATGTCCCTTTACGATATCTCCGGCGGAAGCGCCTGGGGCGATCTCCAGAATGCGCTGACATCGTCCGTCACCGCGGAGTTCAGGGGCGAAACGCTCAATCTCTCCGCGATCCGCAACAAGGCGTACGATCCCGATCCCGCCGTCCGCAGGGAGGCTTACGAGGCGGAGCTCAAATGCTATGACAAGATAAAGGAGCCCGTTGCGGCGGCGCTCAACAGCATAAAGCTCCAGGTCATCAACGAGGCAAGGCTTCGCGGCTTCGAAAGCCCGCTTGCCGAGGTGCTCCATTACGAGCGCATGAAGAAGGAAACGCTTGACGCGCTCTTTGCCGCCATGGACGAGTTCATGCCCGTTTTCCGCGATTATTTGAAGACGAAGGCGCATGCGCTCGGGCATAAGGACGGGCTGCCCTGGTACGATCTCTTCGCGCCGATGGGCGGGAGCGACAAAACCTATACCACCGAGGACGCGCGTGATTATCTTTTAAACATATTCGCCGGCTTCGACAAGGATCTTCACGATATGGTCGAGAGGGCGTTCAGCGAGAGCTGGATCGACTTCTACCCGCGCGAGGGCAAATCGGGCGGCGCGTTCTGCTCCGGCCTCCGCGAATTCAGGCAGAGCCGCGTGCTCACGAATTTCGACGGCTCTTTCAGCGACGTGGTCACGCTCGCGCATGAGCTCGGTCACGCCTTCCACAACCTCAATATAGAGGATCACCGTCCCCTTAACGGCGATTATTCGATGCCCGTTGCGGAGACCGCTTCGACCTTCAACGAGCACGTCGTTATGGACGCCGCGATCGCCGCCGCGAAGGATCCCAAGGAGAAGCTCGCGCTCATCGAGAGCCAGCTCATGGACACCACGCAGATCATAGTCGATATCTATTCGCGCTACCTGTTCGAGAGCGGCGTATTCGCCAACCGCGAGGAGGAGTTCATGTTCCCCGACAGGCTCTGCGCCATGATGCTCGACGCCGAGAAGAAGGCGTACGGCGACGGGCTCGATCCCGAATACCTGCATCCCTATATGTGGGTCTGCAAGGGGCATTATTATTCGAGCGGGCTTTCCTTCTACAATTTCCCGTACGCGTTCGGCGGCCTCTTCGCACGCGGGCTCTACGCCAAGTATCTTGAGGAGGGGCCCGAGTTCGTCGGGAAGTACCGCGGTCTGCTCCATGCCACGCCCGTAAAGAGCGTGGAGGATACCGCGCTCATCGCCGGCATCGACCTTACCGATAAGGAATTCTGGCGCATGAGCCTCGCCTCCTACCGCAGCAGGGTGGAAGAGTTCAAGCGCCTCGTAAGCGAGATATACGGATGAAGGCCGTTATAAAGACGGAAAGGCTCCTTCTCGCTCCGCTTGAGGAAGGGGACGGGAAGGAGCTCATCGCCATACTCCGGGACCCCGGCGTCAACGGGACGTACATGGTCCCCGAGCTTGACATGCCCGATGCGCAAAAGGCGCTCTTTGACCGGCTATACGCCTTCACGCACAGGGAGGACCGCTTCGCCCGCGGCATTTACCTTGACGGAAGGCTGATCGGCATGATCCACGACGTCGGCATGGAGGAAGGAGAGGTCGAGCTCGGCTGGTTCGTCGACCCGGCTTCGAGGGGCAGGGGCTTCGCTCCGGAGGCGCTTGCCGCCGCCGTGCGGGAGCTGTTCGCCGAAGGCTTCCGCGTGATAAAGGCGGGCGCGTTCACAGAGAACGCGGCGAGCCTCCGCGTTATGGAAAAATGCGGCATGCGTCCCACGGGGGAGAGGGAGATCATTCCCTACCGCGGCAGGGACCGTGAATGCGTTTATATGGCGATAACGAAGGAATAAAAACAGGACAAGAAAAGCATGGCAAGTATTCGCCATGCTTTTTTTCATATGCGCGGGCGTCGCCCGCTTTTTCAGCTCCTTCTCGAGCCGGTCTGCCGTTCGTCGGTCACGTCGTAAACCTC
>CAMZAY010000096.1 GCA_947304365.1 uncultured Clostridia bacterium
CCATCGTGCCGGTAACGACAGCCTGGTCGGGAGTGTAGCCCTCAACGGTCGGGCTCGTTACGGAGTAGCCCGCGCCGTACTCAATGCTCTGCGTGTAAGCGGCAGCAGCCTCACCGCCCTCCGCCTTAACGTAGTTGATCGAAAGCGTATAGCTGTTGACCGTGTACTGAGCGGTAACGGTAAGGTCGCTCGTTACGTTGGTGAAGTCACCGCTCCAGCCGGTGAAGGTGTAACCTTCGCGGGCGGGATCCGCCGGTGCGGCGGCGCTTTGGCCCTCTGCGACGCGCTGCGAGGAGAGCACCGTGCCGTCCCAATCCCTGAAGGTGACGGTATAGTAAGTCGTATCGTCGTCGATCACAACGCCGCTCGTCTTCTTATAAAGCTGCACGGAGGCGGCGGTCTTCGGGGCGTTGAACAGGTTGGTAAATGTGCCCGCATAACCTGTCACGGAAGGAACGTAGGTTATGTATCTCGTCCCCTTCGAGTATTCGTATTTGAGCTGGCTCGAACTCCCGTCCCATGTCCAGCCGGTCGCGTAGCTCGTGCCGTCCTGCGGATAGAGGTCGTAGGAATCGTCCCAGGCGGAAACGCGCAGATGGTAATTCCGGTTGTAAGCCGACCTTATAACGTAATAGTCGCCCTCCGTGTAGAAGAGCCATTCCGCGTGTTTGGGTACGGCGTCGGCGTAAACGGAGGTATCGAGCCCCGTGATCGCGCCGTCCGCGTCGAGCACGGCCTTTATGCCGTAGGAATAATAGGTGCTTGACAGGGAAACATAATTGGCGTTGACGCCCACCGCCGACTGATAGTTGGGATTATAGCTCATTACGACGTAAACGTCGCTCCCCGAAGCCGCGCCGATCATGTATTCCACGCCCGTTTCGATGCTCGTCACGGGGACGTATTTCGTGTAGTGGCTCCCGTTCAGCACGGTCACGGAGGCGGTCGCGGTATAGACCGCGCCGGTATCCTTATCGGTCGCGCGCGCGGTGATCACCGCCGTGCCGGGACCTGCCGGAACGGCTGACGCAGAAAAGCGGTTCCCGGAAACGGTAACGACGGAGGTATCGGAGCTTTCCCAAACCATCTCGTAGTTGTTCGCCTCGATCGGATCGCGCACGACGACGAGGTCCAGCGTCTCGTCAAGGAGTATCTCGCTCGACGCGGGCGTGAGACCTATGCCGTTCAGACCCACCTCGCCGATGGTGATACCGACGTATTTTAGGGATGAGGACGCGTCCGTCGGGGGCACGAATACGCCGTTCACGGGCTTTACGGTGATGAAGCCGCCGCCGTAAATATCCGCCGCCTCCTCACTCGTATAGACGACGGGCGAAAGCAGCTTGTAAAGCGAATCAAGGTCGTAATACGCGGAGGGATCGTAGCCCGCGTTCATTTCAAAGCCATAGCCCGAGGCGGGATCGTTCGCGATCATCGCGGTGGTGAAGCCGCGCCAGATCTCCTCCCAGCTCATGCCCGCGGCGGAAACGACGGCGTTTATCGACGCCTCGACGGAATCGCCCGAATTGGCGCTGATGATGCTCTTGAACACGCCGGAGCCGAAATTCGTGTAAAGGTACTGGGTGAAGAGCATGACCTCCGCGTACCTGGCGAATATGTCGAGCGCGCTCGAATCCCACGCGGTAATCGAGCCGCCCTTGTGAAGATCGAGATCGGGATTATACCCGTACTCGACGGCGGGATTGTTGATATCCGCAAGCGAGGTGAATTTATGATCCACCCAGCTGGGAATGCGCTCGTAAAGGCCCGAGCCCGGGAAGCAGAGCTCCTCCGCGGAGCCGGAGAGCGCCTCGTTGAGCCACACGTTCATGCCGCCCGTGACGGAGTAATTGATGCAGTGCTGGAACTCGTGAACGAGCGTGCCGAAGCAGTCGTCGAAATGATCGATATAATTGCCCGCGGCGTTGGTGTACGCAATGCCGGGATAGGTGTCGATATGGATCATGGCAAGGTTGTTGTAGCGGAAATCCTCCGACCAGAAGTACCCCGCGACGTAGCCCTGACCGGGCTGCCAGCCGTCGCCGATATCGTAGAAGAGCAGATTCACGCGCCCGTCGTTATTGACGTCGTTGAAATCGCCGTAAGCGACCTGCATGAGCTCGAACTTTTCGTCGAACCTCTCCGCCGCGATGCGCGCATAATCGGAGTTTATGCCGTCCAGGGGGTGATAATCGGCGTTGGTCGGAGTCCAGATATTGCAGTGCGAGCCCTGGTAAAGGAGCTTGAACGTGAAATCGTAATCGCTGCCCGAAACAGGGGGATAATTGTAAAGCCCGAATGTGTGCGTGGAGCCGACGACGAAATTCTCACGCGAGGGCGCCTTTCCCGGCGCCTTCTCCGGCGTGTGCTGCGACACCTCGTAATCGACGTCGATCACGTAGGGGATATCGCTCTCCCCCGCCTTCGCGCGGGAGGGACTGACGTTCGCCGAAAGGTCGGTTTCGATCCTGCCCGAAAGAGAGCCCGTGGACGCCGCGGCGCTCATATCTGTCGAGGCGTTGTAAATGACGACGTAATCGCCCGCATACCCGCCGGCGGGATCGGTATCGACGGTAACGCCCGTGTTTATGCCGCGCTCCGCGTTTTCTCCGGAAAGCGCGGGCAGAGCCGCAAGCGCCAACAGGGCCGTCATGAGCAGAGCGATGAAAGATTTGATCCTTCTCATTGGATCCTCCTTTGAGACCGTATTGTCACAGCTGACATGCGGATTATAGCATATCTCTTTCAAACGCCGCCAGCGAAAAAACAGCATTATATTGTATATGTCGAAAATGTCGTTTTTCCATGCCGAATATGGCAAAATTGCGGCGGCCGTGACAGACGTCCGCATTCCGCTCCCCTGCCGCAGAGCGTGTAAAATGCTTGTAAAAAATCCGTTTTGCCTATTTATAAATTCGTCGGGATGTATTATGATATAGACGTGAAAAAATCGAAAGGAAGCCCGCTTAAAGTCGGCGGGCGGCAAGGAACATGCTCGAATTAAAAGGTATCACAAAGGATTACGTATCGCAGAACGAAACGGTGCGCGCGCTTAAGGGCGTCGACCTTTCCTTCGGGGAGAGCGAATTCGTCGCCGTGCTCGGTCCCTCCGGCTGCGGCAAGACGACGCTCCTCAATATCATCGGCGGGCTCGACAGATACACCGAGGGCGACCTCATTATAAACGGCAAGTCCACGAAGACATACAGGGACCGGGATTGGGACGCATACCGCAACCACTCCATCGGCTTCGTATTCCAGAGCTACAACCTGATCCCCCATCAAACGGTGCTTGCCAACGTGGAGCTTGCGCTTACGCTCTCCGGCGTATCGAAGGCGGAGCGCCGCCGCCGCGCGGAGGAGGCGCTCGAAAGGGTGGGCCTCAAGGATCAGATCCGCAAGAAGCCCAACCAGCTCTCCGGCGGGCAGATGCAGCGCGTCGCGATAGCGAGGGCGCTCGTCAACGACCCGGAGATAATCCTTGCGGACGAGCCGACCGGCGCGCTCGATTCCGGCACCAGCGTGCAGATAATGGAGCTTTTAAAGGAGGTCTCACGCGATCGCCTCGTCATAATGGTCACCCACAATTCCGACCTGGCCGATACCTACGCCACGCGGATCGTGAAGCTCCTCGACGGGCTGATCGTCAGCAACGAGGCGAACGCTCCCGCCGCGCCCGAAAGGACGGCGGAGCAGCCCGCGCCCGCGGAGAAGAAGCGCGTTTCGATGTCCTTCCTGACGGCGCTTTCCTTGAGCCTCAACAACCTTATGACCAAGAAGGCGCGCACGATACTCACCGCGTTCGCCGGCTCCATAGGCATAATCGGCATCGCGCTGATACTCTCCATCTCGGACGGGTTCCAGAATTACATCGACCGCGTGCAGGAGGATACGCTCTCGAATTACCCGCTTTCGATCGACAGCGAGGTGATGGATATGTCCGCCCTCTTCACGCGCGAATCGAAGGACGAACGTCCCGAAGAGGATCATAAGGAGGGGCTCGTGTACTCGAACGGGCGCCTTTCCGAGGGCGTGGAGCTGATGAATTCCAAGACCCGCAAAAACGACCTCGCTTCCTTCAAGAAATACATAGAGGGCGACGGCGCGGCGCTTCTTGAAAACACGAACGGAGTGCAGTATCTTTACGATCTCGACATGTACGTATTCAACAGGACCGCCGTCGGCGGCACCGCGCAGGCGAACCCCGGCGTGGTGTACGACAAGATGTTCGGCTCGTCCTTCTCCGCCATGATGAGCAACTCGAACAGCATGGAGGCGTTCACCGAGATGATCGACAATATCGGGCTTCTCGACACGCAGTACGACGTGCTCAAAGGTCGCTGGCCCGAGAAGTATGACGAGGTAGTGCTGCTTGTCGACAAGTACGATCAGATCGGCGATTTCCAGCTTTACACGATCGGCCTTCGCGACCAGTCGAAGCTTGAGGGCATTATGGAGCGCATAATGGCGGGCGAATCGGAGCCGGAGGAACAGCTCGTTTTCACATATGACGAGCTTATGGCGATCGAATTCGTAATGCTTCCCCCCACCGCCTTCTATGAGAAGGACGACCGCGGCGTTTACGTCGACCGCCGTGAGACGGACGGCGTGGACGCGATACTCGACGAAAGCGGCGTGCCGCTTAAGATAGTCGGCATAGTCCGTCCCAAAGAGGGCGCGGCGGCGACGGCGCTGAAGGGGACCGTCTGCTACACCGGCGCGCTGACCGAATACGTCATAAAAACCGTGAACGAGAGCGAGATCGTAAAGACGCAGATCGCCGATCCCGATACCGATATCTTTACCGGCATCCCCTTCAACATCGCCGATTACGTCCCGACCCGGGAGGACGTTATGGCTTACATCGCCTCTCTGCCGGAGGAGCAACAGGCCGGGATACTTCCCTATATCGACATGATGAGTGATGAGGAGCTCATCGCCCGCTTCAGGGAGAAGATCACCCCCGCCGGCACGAAGAACACCTATGACGGCAACTTGAAGACGCTCGGCGTGAACAAGCTTGACGAGCCTTCCTCCATCGTCATCTACCCCAACGACTTCGCCGCGAAGGACAAGGTGAAGTCCATGATAAACAGGTATAA
>CAMZAY010000097.1 GCA_947304365.1 uncultured Clostridia bacterium
CCGTTCATGAGGCAATGGAGCTTTTGAAGCAGGAGGAAAAGCGGATACTGACGCTTTATTATTTGAAGGGGATGAAGCAGGAGGAGATAGCGGAGCTGTTGTCGATCCCCCTCGGCACGGTGAAAAGCCGCCTGCACAACGCCAAAACGAAATTCAGGAAAGCATATCTCGATACGATAGGAAAAGGAGAAACGATCATGAAGAAACTGCCCGAAATAATGCCCGAATACAGCATAGAGAAGCTCAGCGCCGAGCCCTTCCAGGTGAAATGGGAGGAGCTAATGGGCTGGTTCATAGTCCCGAAGGAGGGCGAAAAGCTCTCCTGGGCGATGTACGATTTCCCGGAGAGGAAGCGCACCGAGCTCTGCGAGATGGAGGTCGTGGGACGCGCCGAGGTGCACGGTATAGAAGGCGTCGAGATCCGCTCCGTCGAGTACGACCCGATGGAATGCAACAGCGCAGGCGGACAGGATAAGGTGGAGCGCCGGCTTATCGCGCAGCTCACCGAAACGCACTGCCGCATGCTTGCCATGAGCTATACCGAGGGCGGCGTGAAGCGCTTTTACACCTTCCTCGACGGCGACGCCTTCCTCGATAACTGGGGCTTCGGCGAGGATAACTGCGGCAACGAGGTCAACTTCAAAAGGAAGGGCGATATCGTGAAGGACGGCCCGTCCGTCACCACGGCGGACAAGAAATTCCTGCTCGACATAGTGGGCCGCTATAAGGTAAAGATCAACGGGCGCGAGTACGATACCGTGTGCGTGATCGACCACGCGACCTATATGGAGGGCGAAAAGGTCACGACGGAGCAGTATCTTGACAGAAACGGCAGGACGGTGCTCTGGCGCAGATTCAATCACGACGAATGGGAGTTCGCCCGCTACGGCAGGCGCTGGACCGAGATGCTGCCCGACAACGAGCGCATCACCGTCAACGGCGAGACCTACGTGCATTGGTACGACTGCATTACGGACTACGTGCTGTAAGACGGCGCGCAAAATAAAAAGGACGATACGCAAGTATCGCCCTTTTTGTATGCTGTTTCTTACCAGATGTCTTCCCTTATCATCGGCATGCTCATGCATCTGGGACCGCCGCGGCCCCTTGAAAGCTCGCCGCCGGGGATGGGATTCACGTGGACGCCCGCCTTGTCAAGAAGCTCGTTCGTAACGTGGTTGCGGTCGTAAGTGATTATGTTCGCGGGGGCGATGGCAAGGGAGTTCGAGCCCATGTTCCAATGCTCGCGCTTGTAGACGATATCGTTTCCGCCGCCCATCTCGATAAAGCTTACGTGATCGAGGTGCAGCGCGCGCTCAAGTATCCTGTCGACGCCGTCGGTGGTCCGCGTGACGTTTATCTCCCCGTGACCGGCGGGGGTGAGCTCGTAAACGTCGAACCACTTGTGCGCCATGCAGGGATGCGCAAGGAACTTGTCGTAATCGACGTGGGTCATCAGCACGTCAAGGTGCATATAGGTGCGGCTCTCGGGATTCTTGAAAAGGAGCACCTTCTCATAACCGCGCGTGAAGAGCGTCTTTGAGAGCTTCTCCACCGCAGCGACGCTCGTCCTCTCGCCGCAGCCTATCGCCACGCATTTATCGGAGAGGGAGAGCACGTCGCCGCCCTCTATCGGGCAGCCGCAGTTGTAGTCGTAAAGGAGCTCGACCGTGCCCTTGCCGAACTTTTCGCCGTACTTGTGAAGGTAGCGGATGAAAAGCGTCTCGCGCATGCGGGCGGGCATGCTCATTGCGGAGATCGCGATGCCCGTGCCGATGGAAAAGCTGATATCCCTCGTGAAATAGATGTTGGGGAGCGGATCGGTCAGGAACGGATAATCGCTCAGAACGGTCGCCTGAATGGGCTTGGTTGAAACGCCATTAAGATCGTCCCTCGTAATGCCCTTCGCCACCGCGTCGAACAGCCCCTCCGCGGGAACGGAAAGGAGATATTCCCTCACCGCGGGCTTGAGAGAATCGCCGAAAACGCCGATATCGACGAAATCGTCGATGAAGGAACGGCGGATATCGTCGTTTTTGACGACCTCGGCAAATTCCTTCTCGATATAGACGACGTCGACCCCCGCGTCCCTCAATATGCCGGCGAACACGTCGTGTTCCCTGCCCGCCATCTCAACGTCGGGAGTATCCTCTGCAAGCATGCGCTCCAAAAAGTCGGGCATCAGATTCGCCAGCTCAACGCCGGGGCGGTGCAGCATGACTCTCTTCAAAGGCCCGATCTCGCTCTTTACGTTTATATGACCCATGGAAAGACCTCCATTTGTATTTACATTTTATTATACACCCTCGGAAGGCTTCCCGTCAATATTTATCGGACAGGCCGCGGGCGAATTATTAAGTGCTTGACAAAACCGCATATTGCTTTATAATTAAACTACAAATAGTTGTATTGACTCGGAGGAATTGTTTTGGTTTTCGGCAAGCACATCAATCGCTACTACTTAAAGTACGCGCCCCTTCTGATACTCGGCGCCGCGGCGCTGATATTGGTCGATTATTTTCAGCTCCTCATCCCGAATCTTTACGGCATGCTGATCGACGGCGTAAGCTATGGGGAGGTCGCCTTCAAGGGAGAGCTCGTCCCGTTCACCGTCGATTTTCTGCTGGATAAGATCTGCCTTCCCATAATCGGCATAGTCGCCGTTATGGTCGTCGGCAGGTTCCTTTGGCGCGTCTGCTTCTTCGGCGCGGCGATAAGGGTGGAGACTGACGTCCGCATCAGGATGTTCGACCACTGCAAGGATCTTTCAAGGGATTATTACCAGGTGAACAAGGTCGGCAATCTGATGAGCCTTTTCACCAACGATCTCGATACCATCCAGGAATGCTTCGGCGACGGAATGCTCATGTTCTTCGACGCGCTGTTCCTCGGCCTGCTCGGCTTCTACAACATGTGGCGCATGGATATCGTGCTTACGCTGCTTACGCTGATACCGCTCGGCATGATAATGCTGATCGGCACGCTGATGGGCAAGGCTATGATGAAAAAATGGGAGACCAGGCAGAGGGCCTTCTCCAATCTTTCCGATTTCGCGCAGGAGAGCTTTTCCGGCTACGCGGTAATAAAGGCTTTCGTAAAGGAGCTCGATCAGCTCGTTTCGTTCCGCAAGCTCAATATCGAGAATGAGGACAGCAACGTCGATTTCGTCAAGGTATCGAACCTGATGCACGTGCTCATAGTGACGCTGGTCGAGACCGTCATCTGCGTCATACTCGGCTACGGCGGCTACCTCGTCCACAAGGGCTCGTTCAGCGCGGGCAGGCTGATGGAGTACGTCGGCTATTTCACCTCGGTCGTATGGCCCGTAATGGCGATCTCCATGTTGATTGAAAAGACCGCCCGCGGCAAGGCTTCCCTAAAGCGCGTCAGCGAGCTTCTGGACGCCGAGATCACCGTTAAGGACGCGCCCGGAGCGGAGGATATCGGCATGGTAAAGGGCGATATCGAATTCAGGGACCTCACATTCCGCTACCCCGACGGGGAATACGACGCGCTCTCGAACGTTTCGTTCAGGATAGACGCGGGGGAGAGCGTCGGCATAGTCGGCAAGACCGGCTCCGGCAAGACCACGATAGTCGATTTGATACTCCGCGCGTACAACGTGCCGGACGGCACGCTCTTCGTCGACGGGAAGGACGTGAACAAGGTCACGATCCGCTCCCTGCGCGAAGGCTGCGCGTACGTACCGCAGGATAATTTCCTGTTCTCCGATACAATCGCGAACAACATCAATTTCGCTTTCGACGATAAGGACGAGCAGGCGATCGAAAACGCCGCGGCGCTCTCCGCCGTGCACGACAATATCGCCGAGTTCAAGGATAAGTACGAAACGGTGCTCGGCGAAAGGGGCGTTACGGTCTCCGGCGGGCAGAAGCAGAGGATATCCATAGCAAGGGCGCTCATGAAAAACGCCCCGATACTCATACTCGACGATTCCGTTTCCGCGGTCGATACCGACACGGAAAAGGTGATACTCAAGAACCTTAAGGAGAACCGCGCCGGGAAGACGACCATACTCATCGCGCACAGGATCTCCACTATAAAGGAGCTCGACAAGATCATATTCGTCGAGGACGGACGGGTGACCGCCGTCGGCAGCCATGACGAACTCGTCGCCGTCTGCCCCGAATACGCAAAGATGGTCGAACTGCAGCGCCTCGAAGAAGAGGCTCAGCGCTGAAGGAAGGAGATGATTTAAGATGCGTGAATATTATCCCCTTCTGCTCGTCGGCGGCATACTGGGCTTTATATCGATAGTGCTCATTATCGCGTTCGCCTCCATTAAGGATAAAAAACAGGCGATCGGCTTCGACCGCCATATGAAGGATTCCGAGATCGTAAAGCGCCTGCTCCGCTACGCAAAGCCGTACGTCGGCAGCTTCGTACTCGTGTTCTTCATAATGCTCGTCGGCATCGCGTACGACATCGTTTCGCCTCTGCTCCTCGGCCGCGCGGCGGATCTTATCAGCGCAAAGGGCGGGTTCGAGCTCCCGCGGCTCTATACGATCGTCGCGCTGTACGCGGGCATACTGATCGTTTCGATGGTCTGCACCTACGTGCAGGCGATCATACTCCAGCGCGTGGGCCAGAAGATAATCTCCAACATGCGTGAGGATCTGTTCACCCATATCGAGGATCTCTCGCATGAGCAGATGAATTCGATACCGGTCGGCAAGCTCGTCACAAGGGTCACGAACGACACGAACGCCATTTCGCTGATGTTCACGTCGCTGCTCGTCAATCTTGTGAAAAACGTGTTCATAATCGTCGGCGTGCTCTGCGCCATGCTCGCGCTCAATATCGAGCTCACGCTGATGGTGCTCTGCTTCGTGCCGTTCATCGTGCTGTTCACGGTCATATTCCGCAAGTTCGCAAGGCGCGCCTACCGCCGCGTTAAGGACCGCACGACGGATATAAACACCTATCTTTCCGAGAATCTTTCCGGCATCAAGATCACGCAGATATTCAACCGCGAGAAGGAAAAACAGCGCGAGTTCGAC
>CAMZAY010000098.1 GCA_947304365.1 uncultured Clostridia bacterium
GCCTTCCCCTGGGGGAAGGGGGACCGAAACGCCTGCGTTTCGGTGGATGAGGGATAATTGCTAATTGCTAATTGCTAATTGCTGATTGTATCGATCTCGTAATCTCCTCCACGTGCCTTTCCGCGGGGTCGACGTCGGTGTAGATATACAGCATCCTTGCGCCGACGGGATCCTCGATCTCGTTGAGCAGGGCTTTATCGCCGTCGCGGATGACGTCGACGCCCGCGTAATCGAGGGGCAGAACGGAGCAGACGGCGTTCACTATCGCCGTTTCGTCCTCCTTCAATTCGCCGACGGGCACGGTTCTCGCGCTGCCGCCGAGGGAAAAATTACTGCGGAAATCCCCGCCCGACTCGCGCAGCATCGCCGCCGCGGGCTTCCCGCCGATCACGTAAACGCGCATATCGCGTCCGTGAGCGTCGGCAAAGGGCTGCACGACGCTTTTTTCGGGGTGCGCCTCGCGGTAGGCTTCAAGCTCTTCCGGGGTGCGGATCAGCGTAACGCCGCTGCCTCCGTGCCCGCCCGCTGGCTTCGCCACGAAGGGGTAATCGAGCTGCGGCTCCGCTTCGGTCAGGAGGCGCGTTTCGAGCATCGGCGCCGCGCCGTGGAGCCTTTCGTAGGTAAGGAGCTTGTCGTTCGCGGTCTCGGTCACGATCGAGGGGTTCGATACCCGGAGCCCCCCTTCCTCAAGGAACCGGGCGAGCAGCGCGTCGCGTCCGCGGTCGATGACGAACGCCCCGTCCGAGACGAGGTCGAACACCGCCTCCCGCGGGAGCCTGTCGGTTATCACGAGCGATGGCGCGAGGGAGCGCCTTCTGATCGCGGCAAAGTATTTCCCGATGAGCACGCCGTTCCTTTCGGCGTCGCTTTTTTTGTAGAGGATATAAGCTTTTTTCATTCGCACGAGGCCTTTATATGCGCGATTATCTCATCCGCGGCGTTCACGCCGGTGCAGTCGTAAATGGACTTGAAATGGGCGTTGGAGTTGACCTCGCACAGGAGCCTTTCCCCGTTTTCGCCGTAAAGTATGTCGACGCCGCAGAAGTCGAGTCCGAGAAGCTCCGCCGTTTTAACGGCGAGCGCGGCCTCCTCCTCAGTGGGGGTATGCGCGCGCATGGAGCCGCCGTTCGATATGTTGGCGCGAAAATCGCCGTTGGGGTTCCAACGCTCCATGGCGGCGATCACCCGCCCGCCGACGACGTTCACCCTTATGTCGCGCCCGGCGCTCGGGGCGATGAACTCCTGGAATATCGCCCTTTTCCCGCCAATGCGGGCAAGGATCCGCTTCGCCTCCCCGGGATCGTGCGCGAGGAACACCTGCTGACCGAACGAGCCGCAGGCCTCCTTTATCACGAGCGGCGCGCCCAAAACGCCGAACAGGCGGTCGACGAACGCCGTGTCGGTATAGCCGATGTTCTCGTAAGTGAAGGGCGCCGAGTAGGTCTTCGGCATGGGAACGAGCCCGTCGAGCGCGATGTGCATCAGCGCCTTATCGTCGCAGAGCTCTATCGCGCGGGCGGAGTTGAATACCCTTAACCCCCGCTTTTCGAGCATGCTCGCAAGGCGCACGTCCTTATCGTAAAAGAGGACGAAATCGGGCGTTTCCTCCGGTAAAATATCGAAGCCCCCGCCCATGGAGGGCAGAAGCTCGTCGTTTGTATATACGGACAGCCCCACCGAGAGCCGCTCTGCGGAATCCAGAAAGCGGGCGGTGAGATCCGTGAATTTTGTCGTGTTCAGGAATCGGTTTACAACAAGAAAGCCGTGCATGTGAACTGCCTTTCCCGGTCTTATCAATAGCGCTTTGCAACGCTCCTCGGGACTATGTTGCAGTCCCAGTAGACGAGCATGCCCTCAAGCTTTTGGGCAAGCCTTATCGCGCGGACGGTCACTGCGTCGATCTCGTCCTGCTTAAGGGTCGAGATGCGGTAGACGACGACGCCGTTCGGCAGCTCCGATTCGGTATTGAACTCCGGCGCGCCGATGGCGTACCCCGCGCGGCGGGCGCTCTCCTCAAAGAGGAGGCGCTGCTGCTCCGTGCGGAAGGTAAGGTGTATGTTGATGCGCCTTGCCGCATCGGTATTGTCGCCGATCGAGCGGAGCTTTTCGACCTGCTCGCGGTTTTTGACGGTCTGATACTTCACCTCGTTGGGATAGAGGAGCTGGAAATAGGTCGCCCAGTCGGGCTCCCGCTTCCCGCCGACGCGGCAGAGCAGCTTTTTCTCCCTGACGGAGATCGCCTTCAAAACGTCGTACTCCTCCTTCGAGGCGGTGTAGAAATAATACTGGCGCATGCTGCCCATCTCCACGAACCCGGCGGGGGTGACCTTTATCTTCCGGCTGCATTTCCGGCTCAAGGCCGCGGCGCGGCGGATATCCTTCGCAGAGAGGGGTTTTTCGTCGATCGTCTGGCAGCAGAAATAGACCAGGAGCGGATGACTTTCGTCCGGCGCGGTGCGGTAGAAGCTCAGCTCCACGCCGAAATACGCGTCCTCCCCGTCAAGCTTCCAGTTGTATTCGAGCCATGAAGACCGCTTTGCCATAATGATCCCTTTATTCGAGGACGGCCTTTATCCTGCGAACGCCGGACGAGGACGCCTCCTCCTTCTTGATCTTGAATACGCCGAGCTCGCCCGTGCGGTTCGCGTGCGGGCCGCCGCACATCTCGCAGGAGTATTCGCCCATCGTGTAGACCTTTACGAGCTCGCCGTACTTCTTCTCGAAAACGCCGATGGCGCCCTTCGCCTTCGCTTCGGGCACGGTCATTTCCTCGCAGGTGATCTCAACGTCCGCCTTTATCGCGTCGTTGACGTATTTTTCGACCTCCTTCAGCTCCTCCGGAGTGACCTTCCTGGGGAAGGAGAAGTCGAAGCGGAGCCTTTCGGGGGTGATGTTCGAGCCGCGCTGGAATATGTTCTCGTCATTGAGCACCTTGCGAAGCCCCGCCTGCAGAAGGTGCGTCGCGGTGTGGAGCTTGGTGGTCGCTTCGGAATGATCGGCAAGACCGCCCTTGAACTTCTGCTCCGCGCCGGCTCTCGATTTCGCCTGATGCTCGGCAAACGCCGCCTTGTAGCCCTCCACGTCGACGGTGAGCCCGTTCTCCTTGGCAAGCTCCTCGGTGAACTCCACGGGGAAGCCGAACGTGTCGAACAGATGGAACGCGGTTACGCCGTCGATCCTGCCGTCGGGGAAGGAGGTCTTGATGCGCTCGAACTCCTTCGTGCCCTGCTTCAGGGTGCGCTGGAACTTCTGCTCCTCGGCGTCGAGCTCCGCGATAACGCGCGCGCGGTTGTCGTTAAGCTCGGGATAGATCCCGCCGTAGGTCTCTATGACCGCCTCCGCGACCTTCGAAATGCTCATTTCCGGCATGCCGAGCTGCATCGCGTAGCGTATGGCGCGCCTGATTATGCGGCGGAGTATGTACCCCTGATCGACGTTCGACGGGGTGACGCCGCGCTGGTCGCCCAGCATGAACGCCGCCGTCCTCATATGGTCGGCGATTATGCGGAAGGCCTTTGTGACCTCGGGCGAGTCGCCGTAGTTTTTGCCGGAAAGCTCGCTTATTTTGGCGAGTATGCCGGTGAACGCGTCGGTATCGTAAACGGTGGGCACGCCCTGGAGCGTCGCAACGGTGCGCTCGAGACCCATGCCGGTGTCGACGTTCTTCTGGGCAAGGGGCTCGTATTTCCCGTCCGCCGTCTTGTTGTACTGCATGAAGACGTCGTTCCAGATCTCAAGATATTTGCCGCAGTCGCACCCGGGGAAGCAGTCTTCGCCGCAGGGCTCCTTGCCGGTGTCGATGAACATCTCCGTATCGGGACCGCAGGGACCGGTCTGACCGGCGGGTCCCCACCAGTTATGCTTGCGCCCGAGGTAGAATATGTGCGAGGGATCGGCGCCCATCTCGACCCAGCGGTCGTGCGCCTCCTCGTCGCGGGGAAGCCCTTCCTCGCCCGCGAAGCAGGTGAAATAGAGCTTGTCCTTGTCGATCCCGAGCCATTCCTCGCCGGTCAGGAATTCCCAGCTCCAGGCGATGGCTTCCTTCTTGAAATAATCGCCGAGCGACCAGTTGCCCAGCATCTCGAAGAAGGTGCAGTGGCTCGCGTCGCCGACCTCGTCTATATCGCCGGTGCGGACGCATTTCTGCACGTCCGCAAGGCGGGCGCCCGCGGGATGCTTCGCGCCGAGAAGATACGGCACGAGGGGATGCATGCCCGCCATGGTGAACAGCGCGGAGGGATCGTTCTCGGGAACGAGGGATGAGGAGGAGATTATCGCGTGGCCCCTCTCCCTGAAAAAGCGGAGATAAAGCTCGCGAAGCTCGGCAGTCGTAAGGTTTTTCATATCAAAGGGACGTCCTTTCGTAAAGGGGGGCTCGAGCCCGCCCGCATATTTGATCATTTTATTATAAAACAAAAGGAAGGGGTTTGTCAAATACTATGGACAAAACGGGCGTTATTTGGTATAATGAACGGCGATAACAAACCGAAAGGACATAAAATAAACATGGCAAGAGGCGGATTCCCCGGCATGGGCGGAAATATGCAGCAGATGATGATGAAGGCGCAGAAGATGCAGCAGGACATCCAGCGCGTTCAGGAGGAGGTCGGCAATCAGGAGCTCGAGTATTCCGCCGGCGGCGGCGCGGTCAAGGTGACGATCTACGGCCGCAAGGAGCTTAAAAGCATAGAGATAGCGCCCGAGTGCGTCGATCCCGACGACGTGGAGATGCTCCAGGACCTCATCATCGCGGCGGTGAACGGCGCGATAGCCCTCGCCGAAGAGACCATGACGAAGGAAATGAACAAGGTCACCGGCGGCCTCAACTTAGGCTTCTGATGAGCACGCCCGCACTTGAAAACCTTGTCGCAAGGCTCAACCGCCTGCCCGGCATAGGCATAAAGACGGCGCAAAGGCTCGCCTACCATATCCTGAGCCTCCCGGAGGAGGAGGTCGCGGGGCTCGCCTCCGCGCTGACGGAAGCTAAGCAGCGCATCCGCTATTGCCCCGTCTGCGGGA
>CAMZAY010000099.1 GCA_947304365.1 uncultured Clostridia bacterium
CGCTTTCGAAGTACGTTTCCTCCTCCGGCACCACCTGGCAGTTCAGGGGCGGCGAGTACTACGGCGACAACAAGGCCCCGACGGTAGAGCTCGGCACATTCCTCGAGGCGGAGGTCGGCGTGGATTATGAGGTCGCCGTCGCAGTCACCGACGATTACGGCGTGGAAAGCGTCACCATGACCTACACGATCGGCGAAACCACCGGCGAGGTCGAAATGGTCTATAACGCGACCAACGCCAAGTATAAGGCGACCGTGCCCGGCTCCGCGATAGTCGCGGGCGTCGGCACAATGACGCTCACCTTCACCGCGACGGATACCTCCGGCCTGACCGGTACGGCTTCCGCCGAAGTCACCATCGCCGACGTGCCGCAGATCGTCTCCGTCAGCCCGAAGGCGAATTCCGCCACCTATGACGAGAAGCACCCCGTGATCTCCGTTGAGTTTGCGAACGCGGGCGACGATCCCTCCGTTGTGATCACCGTTCAGGGCGTGACCGGCAATACCGTTGTAAACGGCAATACCGCCGAGCTTACGTACGAGAACGATCTTGAGGACGGCAAGTACTCCGCTTCCGTCACCATCACGAGGGCGGACGGCGTTTCGGCCTCCTACAGCTGGTCGTTCACCGTGGGCGAGCCCAAATTCGGCTACTACTTCGGTCAGCTCCACAGCCACACCGCCGAGTATTCGGACGGCGCGGGCACCATCGAGGACGCTTACAGCTACGTTACCGGCCTTCCCGAGAGCGAGAACGTCGATTTCGTCGCGCTGACCGACCACTCCAACTACTTCGACGATAAGGATCACCTCGGCGATTTCGAGGACGTCGAATCCGGTCTTACCGCGGCGAACGGGCACTCCAAGTGGTACAACTACACCACCACGATCGATGATTTCAATACCCGCCAGTCGAACGTCATATTCATCGGCGGCTATGAGATGACCTGGTCCGGTCAGTACGGTCATATTAACACGTACAATTCCGTGGGCATCGTCTCCCGCCAGAACAGCACGTACACGATCCGCGGCGGCGCGGGCCTTATCGCCTACTACGATCTCATCAAGCAGTACCCCGATACCATCCATCAGTTCAACCACCCCGGCACCACGTTCGGCAACTTCGATAACTTCGGTTATTACGACGTCGCCGCAGACCGCGTCATCACCATGGTGGAGGTCGGCAACGGCGAAGGCGCCGTCGGCGGCAGCGCGTATTGGCCCAGCTATGAGCAGTACACGCTCGCGCTCGATATGGGCTGGCACGTGGCTCCCTCCAACAACCAGGATAACCACAAGGGCAGGTGGGGCAACGCCAACACCGCCCGCGACGTTATCCTTACCGACGATTTCTCCGAGCAGGGCATTTACGAGGCCATGAGGAACATGACCATGTACGCCACGGAGGACAAGAACCTTGAGATCTACTATTCGCTCAACGACATGATCATGGGCACCATCATCCCCGAGGATGAGGAGGATCCCATCACCGCCGTCAACGTTTACGTATCCGTGAACGATCCCGACGGCGAGGGCGTCGGCCGCGTATCCGTCATAGTAAACGGCGGTCTGGTAGCTTATTATCAGGACTTTACCGGCTCCAGCGCGATAGTGGAGACCACGCTTCCCAACGATTACTCCTACTACTTCATCCGCGTTGAGCAGACCGACGGCGATATCGCCGTTACCGCTCCCGTTTGGGTGGGCGACGTATCGAAGGTCGGCATTTCCGATGTCACGACCGAGACCGTTATCCCCGTCAAGGATGAGGAGATGACATTCACCACCACGCTCTACGATTACGAGGCGCAGGATTTCGAGATCAGCTCGATCACCTATTCGATCGGCATCGGTCCCAACGAGCCCACCGTTCTCGCCGTGCTGGAGGATCAGGGCGTCGTCGCTTCCAATTCCGAGCGTCAGTTCACATTCAACTACACGCCCACCGCTCTCGGCAAGCAGAGCTTCATCGTGACCGTCAACGGCTATCTCGGTGAGACCGCCATGGTATTCACCCATAAGTACGATATGGACGTTCTCGATCCCGCCGAGCTTGTCGACGTTGGTATCGACGCGGGCCACGCGAACTTCTACGTCTCCGGCAACTATGCCGATTCCGACGCCGCGTTCATCGAGCTCTGCGCCAAGAACGCGATCCGCTGCAGCCACATCGGCGCGGGCCAGCTCACCTATGAGAACATAAAGGATCTCGTGCTGCTCGTTCTCACCGTGCCCTATGTCGGCTGGCAGAACGTCGGCGAGGCGAACCTCTATACCGAGGCGGAGCTTGAGGCGATCGCTCAGTACGCGGCGGAGGGCGGCAACATTATCGTCTGCTCCAAGTCCGACCGCGGCAATCCCGAGAACGCCGCAGAGCAGGCGTACAACATCTCCAACGCGATACTTGAGGCGATCGGCACCGATACCCGCATCGCAAACGGCATCGTGGTAGATAACGAGGAGAAGGCGAACGAGGCTTACCGTATCTACTTCACCTCGGAGGACAATTACAGCTACACCTGGAACGGCGAGCCCGTATGGCTGCTGAAGGACGTGCTCGAAACGACCAACAATTCCTTCTCCGGCTACAACAGCGCGCCCGTTATCGCGGGCCAGAACGCGATCCCCATCATAAAGGGCTACTCCACGACCTGGGGCGCGAACTACACCGCCAACTTCACCGGCGCGAACTACGTGCCCAATTACGAGACCGATACCGTCGTCGTTCCCATGGGCGAGGTAGTCGAGATGACGCTTGAGGATCTTGCGGGCGGGGGCTGGCTCATCACCGCGGGCGTTACCTTCTTCTCCACCTTCGAGGTCAAGGTAGAGATAGAGAACGCCACCACCCTGCAGAATTCGAACTACCAGATAGTTATGAATATCATCAAGCAGGTCATCCCCGAGCCCGAGATCACCCCGATCGAGGTCGTCAACGCCTCCGAGGCGGGTCAGAAGTTCACCATCGAGGGTTACGTTACCTCGAACGCCTCCGGCTACGATCAGTCGACCGCGTTCTTCGACTGCATCTACGTGCAGGACGATACCGCGGGCATCAACCTGTTCCCCGTCGCGGGCAACTTCCATATCGGTCAGTACGTCCGCGTGACCGGCGTGCTCGGCGCATATAACGGCGAGCGCGAGCTGGTCGTCTCCGACATCAAGGAGGTCGAAGGTCATGAGGAGCGGGTCATCGAGCCCGAGCTCCTCACCGCGCAGGAAGCCATGAGCCCCGAATACACCGGCTCCCTCGTCAAGGTAGAGGGCAGGGTGGAGAGCCTCGGCTACTCCTCCGACGGCGCGCTCGAGACCATCATGGTCAGGGACGATACGGGTCTTGCACGCGTGTTCATCGACGGCTATATCATGAGCGATTACGTGATCGACGTTAAGGTGGGCGACCGCGTTTCGGCGATCGGTCTTGCCTCCATCACCGTCGATACCGAGGATCCCGACGGCGGCTTCATACCGCGTATGCGCGTAAGGAACCGCTCCGAGGTAGTCGTGCTCGAATCCGGCGAGCCCGTCGCTCCCACGGTGGCAGGCGAAAAGGCGGAGCTCCGCGAAAGGGAGACCTCCGACGGCAAGAGCGATATCCGCTTCATCTTCAAGGTGACCTTCAACGACTCCTGCGTCAACTACAAGGGAGAGCTCGTCGGTCCCACCACGGAGTATTACGAGATCACCGCCATCAACGCCGTGATCACCCTCGGCAACAACCAAGCCAACATGATCGGCAAGAACATTTACAGCATGGGTACGGACAGCTTCACCTACACGGCGCTGCTCTCCAACATTCCCGAGAGGGTCTACGACAGGGAGATCACCGCGGAGCCGAGCATCTCCTACGTGCTTGACGGCGAGACCGCCACCGTTACCGGAACGGCGATCTCCGCCAGCGTCAACGGGCTTAACGGCGCGGATTGACGCATAAAAACAACGAGTAAAGGGGGCCGCCTTCGGGCGGCCCCCAAAAAAGATCATGGAAAAGAAAAGGAAGCTTATAGGCACAGCCGTAATTATCGCTCTGATCGCGCTGCTCGCAGTCGGCGCGGTATTTGCGCGCCGCGCCGAGCCCAAGGAGAACAACCCCTACTACACGATCGAGTACGAGCTCGTGCGGGTCACGCAGGTGCTGCTCGACAATTACACCGTGGACGACGATTCGGAGCACGCGCTTCGCGGGTCGCAGTCGCTGAACGTCGTGGTGCTCACCGGCAGGCACAAGGGCGACGTTATGCCCGTTACGAACTATCTCGGCCCGCTCCATGAAAAGCTTGCGAAGAAGGGCACGGTGCTCACCGTCACCATTACCGAGGATTCGCGGGAGGAGGGCTATCAGATAAGCGTGGTGAACTATAACTACGTCTGGCTGATAGCGGCGATGCTCGTGCTGTTCGCCGCCGCCGTGATACTCGTCGGCAGAAGGAACGGCGTTATGAGCCTCGTCGGGCTTGCCGCAACGCTCGCCGCGTTGGTGTTCTTCCTCGTCCCGATGTGGCTCAAGGGCTATCCCGCGATACCGCTCACGCTCGGCGTGTGCGTGGCCTTGTTCTGCTTCGTGCTGCTCGGCGGCATAACTTGGAAGACCGCCGCGGCAGTGCTCGGCACAGTCGCCTGCGTGCTGCTTGCGGGCGGCTTCGCGCTCGTCTGCGGAAGCATCGCGCACGTCTCCGGCATGACCATGGAGGAGGCGGAATGGCTGCTTGACGAATCCCGCGCGATGAAGGACGTTACCCTCAACGTGCGCGGGCTGTTCGTCTCGGGGATACTCATTTCATCCCTCGGCGCAGTCATGGACGTTTCCATGAGCATCTCCTCCGCCGTGTGCGAGCTGGGCGTCGTCGATCCCTCGCTTACGCATAAAAAGCTGTTCGCCTCCGGCATGAACATCGGGCGCGACATGATCGGCACCATGACCAACACGCTGATACTCGCGTTCGTGGGCACTTCGCTCAACCTCATAATAATCATGTACGCGGCGGGCATGCAGTTCTATCAGCTCATAAACAACGACGAC
>CAMZAY010000100.1 GCA_947304365.1 uncultured Clostridia bacterium
GGTTTGAGCTGCTCCTCGACGGTATCGTTCCTTCTCATATTCTGGAGCTTGTCAAGCGCCATGATGTGGGCGGATTTGACGCAGACCGTTTTCTCCGGCTTTTCCGCTTGGATCATGCGCGGCAGGCTTCTGTCCTTCATTCTGAAGTCCAGCCTTGCGTCGATAAGCTTATAATAGGCGTCCTTGTCAATATCTTTGAACAAGGGCCCTTCCTTCTTCAGCTTTATTATGACTTCCTTTATCTGGTCGAGAGTCTCCGCGTTTTTGATCGCCCTCGTAACGATCCGCTCCGCAAGCTTTTTATCGCCGTTCTGATGCAGACGCGCGCAGGTGCCGATCATCTTCGAAACGTCCTCGGGGAAGGTCCCGTCCTCCGGGTACATAACGTCGAGCAGGAAGGTGGAAGTGCTGTCGTTTTTCCTTATGATGCCGTTCCAGATCTCCGCGGCCTTGTTTTCGTAAACGCGGTCGACGCGTGCGATCGTTTCCCCGGCGGTCTTTTTATCCGCAGCAAGTCTGCATTTGCCGAACAGATCGGAGCAAAGCGTTTCGGTGAGCGAATTATCCCTCGTTCCGTTCGCGGACTGCATATCGGCGTAGATCTCTATCACTTTGGCAAGATCTGCCGCCGCCATCCTGTTAAGCTCCGGCTCGCTGCGGCCGAACGCATCGGATCGGGTGAAGCGGGCCGCCGCGGCAGAGGCGAACTGCGATCTGCGGAGGGTCGACCACCAGCGATCCCTTTCCTGATTTGTCCCCTTGAAGAGCACCGTATCGAACGAGCCGAGTATCCTCTCCTCTATCTCCTTTTCTTCGGAGCACCCGAACAGCGCGGAAATCTGCTTCAGCCCGTCGGAAAGGGAAATGAGCGTTTCAACGTCCCTGTGCTCACCCTCGCTGAGCCTCTTTTTGGTTCTTTCATAAAGCCATTTGAGGTTTTCCTTCTTGACGATGGGCTTTGAAAGCGTTTCCTTCAGTGCAAGCGCATACGCGGAATCCGAAACGTCCCCCCAAAGAATCGAGTAAAGCCTGTAAAGCTCGAGTATCTCCTTTGTGGGAGAGGTGTATCCGAAAGCCTGAACGAAAATACGGCAGAAGGAGGACATTCCTTCGGAGAAATCCGCCGCGGAAGCGTAATACTTATGAGAATCATCGACCGTTTCGGAAAGGGTCAGCTTTGCCCCGTCGAGGAGCACGTACGGGGAGTTCTGTTTGACAGTTATGCCTGCGTTCTCTCTGTCGGGATCGACCGCGCCGACTATCATAGCTATGCGGCGCAGGGAATTGGGATCGGATTGGAAATCCATCCCCTTGGTATAGCGTCCGTTCTTATCGACCCCGTACCTGTTGGTATTCTGGATAGCTTCCATGCGCGTGGCGAAAGTGAGTTCCGAAGCCATCCTCGGCGAAACCGCCATGGAAAGCGCGGCGATCCAGTATTCGATCTCCTTCTCGGACTTATCCCTTATTACAAGGTATTTGCGCTGCGAGGCCGGGAGCCCGTACTGCGATATGATGAAGGCGAGCGCCTGCTTGAACACGGGCTTTCTGCCGTCCTCTATGAAGCGGATCGCTTCCTGACGGATGGTCCCCGCCTCCGGCTTCTCGATCCGTGCCACGGCGGGGTAATACGCGGTTTCCGCCGAAAGATAGTATTCCTCGTTCTTGTCCTTGGCGTCCCAAAGGTCTTCCCTCCCGAAAAGCTCGAAGGGATAGAGCTCCTCATACTGCCCGACGTAAGCCTGCGTGATGAAGAAATTTCGGAACGCGTCCGTAACGTAATGGAAGCGGGTCAGGAACCTGCTGCCGGAATCCGCCGCGGAATAGAAGAAGCCATCGTCCTTCAGCTCGTCCTTGTCCGCGGGGATCGTCTTCTGGAGTATGGAAACCAAATACGGGATATCGACCTTGCCGTCGTTCAGTATCTCGCGGCTGAACCCGTGCACCTTATAGCCGCCCGAATCATGCTTTTCGGTGCGTTTTTCGAGATCGTATACGTTCGCGCATCTCGCATAAACAGTATTGTAATACATGTTTCTCTCCTTTTTAAATGAACTTTACCTTATGAAACAGCCAAAGGATGGGATCGAGCACCCTGTGCGGATCGATCCTTTCGGGGGTATTCCTGCTGCTGGGCGGAACGGAGCCGTAGCTCGAAACGCCGAAGAAGCTGTAATTGCTGAAGTTGGCGTCCACCGCGTCCACGAACGCGCCCTCGCCTATCTCCTCAAGCCAGCTCTTTATTTCCCCGTCGACCTGTATGGCCTCGGTCTCGCGGTATTCTCCCTTTGCAAACACGTTGCTCGGATGCTTGACGAGCGCGTTCTCGCCGAACGAGGGATGCCCGAGCACCGTATCGAACTTGGTCAGCACCAGAGCCACCGGCATTGAAAGGCGCTTGGTACCCTTTATGCCCATAGCGGTCCTGATATAGTCCGCGACGCCGTTTACGATATCGACGGACTGCATTGCCTCGCTGCCAACGGTGCTCTGCGAGGGTCTGGAATTGTTTATGGTCTTGCTGTCAACGAAGCCGCCGTTCTTGACGCCTTCCAGCGCAAGTGGGTCTATGGTGACTATGATCGCCTTTGAAGCGGCGATATAACGGCACGCCTTAGAGCTCGAAGCGAGCTCCTGATGAGATTCGCCCGCGCCGTCGAATATGGTGAAGGTATAGGTCGGAACGGTGTTTCCCCTGCGCTTTGCAACGTTCCTGACGTTCCATATCTGGGGTTTTTCGGAGCCTGGCTTGGTCGCGTCGGGCTTCTCATGCTTCAGATAGATGAGTTCGTAATTGTAGTTCTGCTTTGCTTTGGAGTCCTTATTGAGCGGCCCCGCGGGAAGATGCAGCCCCTGGCTGTGCTGGAGCTCGTTCAGCATAACGGTTATGAAATTCGTTTTGCCGGAGTTCGACAGACCGACTATACTGAACGAAAGATACGGGGTCTCGAGAGCATCCTTGGGAATGAAATCGGTGCCGTCCGAGCCGGCGTCGCAGGAAGGATACTTGCACTTTCTCGCGCTCGCGATCCCGCCGCAGGAGCATTTGGCGTTTCCTATGCCGAGCGCAGGCCCCTTGGCTGCCGTTCCGCACTTGGTGCACCAGTAAAGCACGTCTTTCTTATTGTACTCCCTCAAACAGAACGGACAAACAAACTTGCTCATATATACCTCTCTTTCCGCGGCGCAGAGCCGCATTGCAAACTGTAAATACCGGGTGGGATCAGAAGTTGTTCGACTTCAAACCCTCGGCCCATGCTATGGATATCGTCTGGTTCTTTTCCTTCTCCGCGAGGAACAGGAACGCGGGCCTGCCCTTTTTCACGTCGGAGGGGATATCGAAGGTCTCCTTGACCGATGTGACGTCGCCATCCAGCTCGCGCGCGGGAATGTCGAGCACAAGATCCGCATCCGGATGACCGGGGGAAAGCAGCATCTTTCCCTTTACTCCCGCGCAGAGCTTCAATGCGGGGCGCTCGGAGAAGAAGCGGTTCGCCTTGACGGTGAAGACGAGCTTCCTTCCGGATAAAACGCCCTTTTTGATCTCCCAGCTTATGCTGCCGAGCAGGGGTCTTGGAACGTTTTTCTTTATGGGTTCGGAATAAAGCTCCCTCCCCCCATCCTTATAGACGGCGAATATCGTAACGTAATACCTCTCCTCGTTTTCCGCGGAAAGGTTCTTCATGCAGGGCTTGCTGCACGCCGCGGGGATCACGATATCCTCTGAAAGCGAGGGCGCTTCTTCGCGGTCGATCCAGGGAGCCCTGTCTTCGGAGTTGTTTTTGGTGCGTATGAACGCGATAAGGCGATCCACCCCGCGGGGCATCCCGCTCACGGGCTGTATCGAAACGGTCACCTTTCCGGAGGTCTTTTCCTCTATCTTTACATCGCAGTCAGGAGCGGAAAGCTGCGTAACGGTAACGGCGGAAACGCAGTCCCTCCACATGCCGCCCGTCTGCGCTCTGGCGGATATTTTGAACACGCCGTCGCCGGGGAGCTGCACGCTGCAGAAGCCGGGATCCGATTGAGTGGTCTTGACCGTCTGACCGTTCACGAGGATCTGCATCATGATCCCGGGAACGTCGATGCTCCACCTCACCTCGGCGTTCATTTTGCTCTTGATCGACGCGGTTATCGTGAAGCGCTCTATCACTTGGGTTATGGTGACGGGGAGCTGCACCTCCGCCTTTTCGGAAGGAACGGAATAATTGGGGATGATCCCGTAGACCGCGTGGACTCCGTAGCCGAGCTGATCCTCTATCGAGCTCACGGCGTTCGAGGAAAGCTTTGTCCTGCTGCCGTTCACCGTTTTGAATACCGAAACGGAATTGCAGTTCACGGGCTTGCTCCACGTAAGGCGGATCCTGTTTCCGTTCTGCGTATAGGAAACATCCGAAACGCTCCGGAGCGCTGCCGTTTTTGCGGAAACGCCATCGGAATAGACGCCCCCGCGGACGGAATACGCCGTGTAAGTATAGACGGAGCCAACAATAGCGCTGCTGTCCGTAAGCATGACTTCGCTCGTTTTATCCGCGATCACGGTCCCGTCCTGGGGATTTGCGGAAGGGCTCGAGCCGTTCTTGCGCAGTACCCTGAACTGCAGGCCGCGTTCCTTCGGCGCATTCCAGCCGAGCTTTATCTCGCCCGTCTTCAGATCGGTATTGGCCCAAAGGCCCTGACAGGGCGAGGGCTTTACGCTCTTCAAAAGATCCGAAGCGGCGGTATAGTCCGCGCAGATATCGAGGATATCCGCCATCGCGTTTATGCGCGACAGTTGATCGTATCGCTTGGAGGCTTCGTATAGGCTGTCGCACTTTGCAAGCGCTTCGTTTATGGTCTTGTTCTGTTCCGCTACGTTTATTCCGGGGAACTGCGCGGGAAGGGAGGCGGCATATGCGCGCGCCGACTTGAACCTGCGTCCGCCTATCATGGCATTGAGAGCGGAGAGAGGCGCCTTGAATTTGCTTTCAAACGCCTTTATTTCCG
>CAMZAY010000101.1 GCA_947304365.1 uncultured Clostridia bacterium
TATATCGAAAACGCCCGCGTTTATATCGAAATGCCGCAAGGCATTATATCGTTCAATTCCGCGGTGGATGCAGTCAATTTTATCTTGTATTCCGTCTTTTTCCGTGATATAATATAGGGTAGATTTTATCCGGAGGCGGCTTTATGAAAAAGCTTATTTCTCTTGTTCTCTCCCTCATGCTCGCGCTTATGCCCGCGGCGGCGCTTGCCGGCGGCACGAGGACCGTCGAGCTTTCGCACGAGTGGGACCTTTTCGACTTCGGCGTAACGCACACCGCGGCGATACAGCCCGTCGGTCAGGGCTACGCCTGGGGCTACAATTACGACGGGCCCATAGGCAACGGCATAATGGCGTCCTCGAACACGACCACGCCCTATAACTGGGGCTCGGACGTTTCGGCGGTCTCCGTCAACAGGAAGACCACCCTTTCGATCGACACGAGCGGCGTGCTGTACGTCTGCGGCGAGTTCTGGTTCGGCATCGGCGGCGATCCTTCAATGCCCTCCGGCGGATACACGACCGCCCATCCCATGCAGTTCGACACGAACGTAAGGCAGGCGAGCATGGGCTCGAACCACCTTGTTTACGTCAAGAACGACAACACGCTTTGGGTCTACGGCGAGAACGGGAACGGCCAGATAGGCGACAACACCACCACCTCCTGCTATACCGCGAAGCAGATCCTTACGAACGTTGCTTACGCCGTTGCGGGCAACTGCCTTACCGCCGCCGTAAAGACGGACGGCACCCTTTGGGTATGGGGCAGGAACTCCGACGGGCAGGTCGGCAACGGCTCCACCTCCGACAGGAAGACCCCCGTTCAGGTGCTCACGAACGTCTATACCGTCAGCACGATGGGCGATTTCGTGTTCGCCCTCAAGAACGACGGCTCGCTGTGGGCATGGGGCGACAACCAGTACGGTCAGCTGGGCCTCGGCAACACCACCGATAAGACGAGCCCCACCCGGGTAATGACCGGCGTCGCCCAGGTCAGCGCGGGCGTTTATCATACCGGCATAATCAAGACCGACGGCACGCTGTGGTTCTGCGGCAACAACTGGCGCGGCGAATTCGGCAGCGGCTCCACCGGCAGCTACAGCGGCGGCGTTTCCACCTTCACGCAGACGCCCGGCAGCTTCGTCGCGGTAAAATGCGGCAGCAACGTATCCGGCGCGGTCAAGGAATCCGGTCAGCTCTTCGTCGCGGGCGAGAACACGAAGGGTCAGCTCGGCACCGGTACCGAGTGCGGCTCGATCCCCACTCTCACCCCGATCGACGTGTGGATATTCGGCGCGGGCGAGGTCTATACCGTCACCTTCGTCGATTACGACGGCACCGTCCTCAAGACCCAGCAGGTAACGGAGGGCTCCGCGGCTACCGCTCCGGCGGATCCCACGCGGCTCGGCTACACGTTCACCGGCTGGGACAGGGATTTCAGCAGCGTAACGTCCGATATGACCGTTACCGCCCAGTACAGCATCAACAGCTATCGTCTGACGATACTCTACGTATATGAGAACGGCACGACCGCTGCGGCGACCTACACCGGGGATTACGATTACGGCGCCTCCTACTCCGTAACGAGCCCGACCATCTCCGGCTACACCCCCGACAAGGCGACCGTGCGCGGCACTATGGGCGCCGCAAACACCACTGTGACGGTCACCTACAAATCGAACTCCGTGACCCCCACGGTCCTCATCGGAGACGCCGACTGCAACGGCGTCGTCGACATGAGGGACGTTACCGCGCTCAACGCCTATCTTGTCAACAGCGGGACCCTTACGGCGCAGGGCATACTGAACGCGGACGTTAACGGCGACGGCTCTCCCACCGCCTACGATTCCACGCTGATCGCGATGATCGCCCTCGGCATATCGCTCCCCAATTGACCACGAACGATCAAACGAGCCTGCCTTGCGCTCATGCGCCGAAGCAGGCTCATTTTATTGCCTATGGAAAGAATTTTGCTGACGCATCCCTTCCCGCCGGTATTCGACGGGAACTCACGCGTGCTGATACTCGGCTCGTTTCCCTCCGCCGCCTCGCGCAGCGCGAGCTTCTATTACGGGCATCCCCGCAACCGCTTTTGGCGGGTGCTTTCGCTGCTTTACGGCGAGGAGGTCCCGGACGACGTTCCCGGCAGGCGGGAGTTCCTGCTTGCCCACGGGATAGCGCTGTGGGATTCGATCGGCGAATGCACGATCGTGGGCTCCTCCGACGCGAGCATACGGGACGCCGTTCCCAACAAAATATCGGAGCTTCTCGAAAAAGCCCCGATAGAAAGGATATTCGCAAACGGAAAGGCGTCGTTTGCCTGCTATGAAAAATACGTATTCCCCGAAACGGGGATACACGCCGCTCTGCTCCCTTCGACGAGCCCCGCGAACGCCGCGTGGAGCGCCGAGAGGCTTTCGGAGGCGTGGCGGGCGATACTGCCCGATCAGCTGAAATCGAAGCCGGTAAGCTCCGTCATGGAGTGACCGAGGCCGAAGCCTTCCCAGCTGTCCCACAGGGCGCGCAGGCTGTCGCCGATGAGAGTCCTTGTTATTTCGAGCGCGTTTTCGCGGAAGGTCTCGTCGCCCTCGTACTTATTGAATTGAAGCTCGTCGCCCGGTCTGTACCCCGCGACGGAGATGCTGCCGAAGCCCGAGATATTCAGCGCGCCCACGGTGGAGAGCGGCATATCGCCCGATATCGACGAGCCGTTCTTCGCATAGCAGTAGACGTCGAACTTCACGCTCGTCTTATTGCTCTTGTCAAGGTACACCATCGTTTCGTAAACGAAGGACGTATCGCTGTCCGTGACGTAGCAGCAGAGCACCGAGCGGTCGGATTCCGGGAAATAGGCAAGGAAGGTATGCCGCGTGAGGGTCACGCCGTCGCGCTTTTCCTCCTTATAATCGAGCGTGACGTAATACTCGAGCAGCCCGTCCCCGCGGACGAACTTCTGCCCGCGGCGGACAAGGTGATCGTTAAGCAGATCGAACCTGTACTCGTAAACGAACACGTCCGTCTGCGCTATGACTGTACCCGCTATCGTCGCCGTGACGGTGGCGAGGCCCTGGGCCACGCCGGTGATCGTGCCGTCCTGATCGACGCGGAGTATGCTCCTGTCGGAGCTTTCCCAAATAATGCCGTCGTACTTCGCGTCCTCCGGCCAGACGACCGGCACGAGCTTGCGGCCGGCCATGATCTGAAGCTCTATGTAGTCGTCTCCGATGGAGAGCCGGTAGGGCTTTTTTGATGCGGTAAGCTCTATCTCCCCCTCCACCCCGTTTTCGAGCCGGACGGATATCTTCGCGGCGCCCTCCGCCATGAAGCGGACGTTGCCGTTGTTGTCGACGGAGGCGATCTTTATATCGGAGGAGCTCCACACCGCCCCGGCGGGACTGGCGTTCTCGGGATAAAGCTTAAGCTCAAGGCTTACCGTGTCGCCCGGATAGATCGTGCCCGTGCCCTGCGCGGGCGCCAAAGCGACGGCGGCGGCCTGCCTGTTTTTCGGATCGGCGGAGGCGTCGCGCCAGCGCTTCAGGAAATACAGGGAGGTAAAAAGAAGCCCGCATATCAGCAGCACGGAAACAGCCGCGGTGATGAAAAGGGGCTTGTTGATCCTTTTTTTCTTTTCGGGCTGAGCTTTATCGGGGAGAGGTTCGTCCTCCCCGATAAGGCGCTTGCCGCAGTATGGGCAGAAGGGCAGCAGCTCTTCCGTCGGGAGCTTTCGCCCGCAATCCGAACAAAACATATCCCGCTTCCTTTATATCTTCTTTAATCCGATGGCTTCCTCAATCGTGCAGCCGGGGCCGAGCGCGGACCACTTGGTCTTCAGCGCGCGCAGGGCGGAGGTCAGCATGCTCGACGCGAATTCAACGGCGTTATCCTTGAAATCGTCCCTGCCGGAATACTCGACGAACTCGACCGTGTCGCCGAGCCTGTACTCCGCGGCGTCGATCACGCCGCCCGCTTCGACCTCTATGGGTTCCGCTTCCGAAAGGGGCACGTGGAACGAGCCGCCCTCCTTCGAGGGATCGCCGTAGCAGTAGAAGTCAAACTCGTCAAACTCGAGATCGCCGCGCTCGAAATAGAGGTACAGGGCGTAATAGAAGGTATCGTCCTCATCCCAGAAATAGCTTGCGAGCGTTATAGTCGGCTTGTTGGCGCTGCAGTAGAGCACCGTTTGGCCGTAGACAGTCGTACCGCCGCTCTCCACATGCTCGTATTCGTCGAGCACAGCGTAATTGGAGCTCGAAGTATAGTCGTAACTGCCCGCCTTCAGCACAGCGTGCGAGAGCAGGTCGAATTTGTATTTGTAAACGAAAACGTTTATGCTGCTCTTCGCGCCGCCTGCGGAGGCGGTGAGCTTGGCGGAGCCCTGCGCAACGGCGGTCAGTGTGCCGTCAGACTCCACGCGGACGATCCTTTCGTCGGAGCTTGTCCACTCTATCCTGTCGTAATCCGCGTCGGCGGGCTGAACTACGGGCTCTATCGCAAGCGGCTGACCGAGCTCTGCGATAACCTCTTCCTTTGCGAACGAAAGCCTGTACGGGCGCTTACCGCAGATGAGATCCAGGCTGCCCTCCACGCCGTTTTCAAGCGCGGCGGTAACGGTGAACTCCCCTTCGGATTTAAACGATATAACGCCGGTCTGATCGACCTCGGCGATATCCTCATCCGAAACGCTCCACCGGACGGGGCCCGCGGCGGCGCCGAACGGGAGCACGTCTACCGTGATCCTCACGCTGTCGCCCGGGTAGGCGACAGTGCCCGACTCGTTCCTGAGTATGAGCTGCTCGGCCCCGGCGGTAACAGTCGCGGCTGTGCCCGTCCCTTTAAGCAGGAGCAGGCCTATCACCACCGCCATGCCGCAGAAGACGAGCGCGGCGCCGATCCCGATAAACAAAGCCGCGGGGCTTATCCTGCTCCGCGCTTTGCCGATCCTCGCCCCGCAGAAGGGGCAGAAGGGTGT
>CAMZAY010000102.1 GCA_947304365.1 uncultured Clostridia bacterium
AGGCGGCGGTATGGGTGTTGCGACCATCGTCGAAGCTATGTGATAAGCAATCGGCAATCAGCAATCAGCAATCAGCAATTAGCAATTAGCAATTTAAAAAGGAATTTCCTTCCGGAAATTCCTTTTTTCACAAGCTTTTTTTGAATTCATCAAGCTCTCTTTGGTTCCTTATGACGACGCTTTTATCGCTGTATTTTTGCACGACGTCGTTATAGCGGGCGAGCTTCGGCTTCGTTCTGCCGTCATGGAGTATCCACTTGCGGAAGGCGTGATCGAACTTCTCCTCACAGCCTGGCGCGATCGAGCTGCGCACCTTGTTTTTGTACTTCACGCTTCTTTTGAAGGCGCGCCAGAAGCAGGTGAAGCGCCCGAAATTCATATAGATTATCCGGTCCGCCTCCTCCATCCTGCGGTCGTACTCAAGCTTTCTGTAATTGCCGTCTATCACCCAGCCGCGCTCGGCGTTTAAGTCGAGGAAGCTTTGCATGAGGGCAAGCTCGTCCTCCGTCTCCCTCTCGACCCAGCCGGGCAGGAAATGTATCGTATCGACATGGAGCACGGGCAGGCCGTATTTTTGGCCCAAAAAGGCGGCGAGAGTCGACTTCCCGCAGCCTGAATGTCCGATTATCGCGATCTTCATAGCTCCCCTACCGTTTCAGTTTAAAATCGAAAACGTATTCCGTGTAATCGTACAGAAGCGGTACGAGCTCCTTCCTTACGGCCTCGGGAAGGCGCACGCGCTTCAATTCCGTAATGTCTATCAGCATCATCCTTCGCAGCGCCTCGAGCGTAAGCGTGCTGACGGTTATGAACGCGCTGCCGCAGCGCTCGCATACGGAGCCGCCGAGCGAATTGGAGAATCTGACCTCCTTTTCGCCCCGCAGATCCCTGCCGCATTTAAGGCAGTATGTCAGCGAGGGCGCGTAGCCGCAGAGCTTCATCAGCTTTGCGAAGAAAGCAAGCTCCGTATCCTTGGGATCGTTCTCGCCGTAGGCTATTACGGAGAGCGAATGATACAGCAGCACGAAAAGGTCGTCGTTCGCGATATCGCGCGCGGCGATATGCTCCGCGGCGTTTACGATACGCGTAGCGGAAAGGAGCTGCTCATAGCTTTCCCTTATCGAATAAAAGCTCTCGAGCACGGCGGCGGACGAAAGCTGGAGCTTTCCCGCGCGCTCGTTCACCTCCATTTCGCCGAACGTGAACTGCGTCGAAAACGCGGCAAGCTTCGATTTGGGCTTCCTGCTGCCCCTCGCTGTGACGGTGATAAGACCGCGCTCGCGGGAAAGGACGTTCAATATCCTGTCCGACTCGCGGTAATCGGTCACGCGGAGCACTATTCCGTTCAAAACGTCGTTTGGCATATGTTTCCGGCTGTCGATCCGCTTCGCTTCGGGGATAATAGACCCGAAAGCGAGGCGGCTCTTTATGGATAGATCAAGATCGCTTTGGGAGCGATTTTCAAAGACCGGCAGATTGGCCGATTATATGGAGTACGCCCGCGTCTTCCGCCGTGAGAAAGGCGAGAAGCGGGGCGAAGCAAGCGAAAGAAGCGAGGCGGAAACGCCCGATCAGTCGTCGTTATAGCCGAGCTCGCGAAGCGCGTTCGGGCTGTTGCGCCAGTCGGGGCGCACCTTGACCCACAGCTTGAGGTTGACCTTCGTGCCGAAAAGGGTCTCTATCTCGGGCCGTGCCTGGGAACCGATCCTTTTGAGCATCGAGCCCTTGCCGCCGATGATTATGCCCTTATGCGAATCGCGCTCGCAGTAGATGACGGCGCCTATATCGTTTATGCCGTCCTCACGGAGCTTTATCTCCTCTATTTCGACGCCGATGCCGTGGGGTATCTCCTGCCTTAAGTTTTTGAGCGCCTTCTCCCTTATTATCTCCGCGGTGATGACGCGCATGGGCTGATCCGTCACCATATCGTCGGGATAATACTGCGGACCCTCGACGAGGTATTCGGCGAGCAGCGTCTCCAGCTTGTCGACGTTCCGGCCCGTTTCGGCGGAGATGGGTATGATATGCTTTATGAAGCTCTCCTTCATAAGGCGCTCGCGGACGGTCTCGATACCGTCGAACGTGGAGATATCCGATTTGTTTATCGCGGCGACGACGGGCGTATCGCCCGCGCGCTCCCTGAGCGAGGCGATAAGCGCCTCGTCCATCTCCCTTATCCCCTTGGAGGCGTCCAGCATGAAGAGTATGCATTCCACTTCCTTGAGCGATTCATACGCGACGCGCAGCATGTATTCGCCAAGACGGTTTTTAGCGCCCGTAACGCCCGGTGTATCGAGAAAGACTATCTGGTAGCCCTTCCGTGTCACCACGCCTGCGATGCGGTTACGCGTCGTCTGAGCGCGTTCTGAGACGATGCTTATTTTTTGCCCGACCATAAGGTTCATCAAAGTGGATTTCCCCACGTTGGGCGAGCCGATTATCGTTACGAAGCCGGACCTGTAACCCTTCATAATCATATCAGTCTTCCATATCGGCCTTTGTGAACGCCATGGGGATGAGCTCGCGAAGCTCATGCACGACGTAATTGCCGTCCCTGTCCGCGCAGATAACGGGCATATCGGGCTTGCAGAACTCCGCAAGCACCTGGCGGCACACGCCGCATGGCGCAATGTAATTGAGCCCGTCGGAGATTATGGCAAGCGCCTCGAAATCCCTTTCGCCCTCGTAGACGGCCTTGAACATCGCCGTCCTCTCGGCGCAGTTGGTCGGCGTGAAGGCGGCGTTCTCGATATTGCAGCCGAGATAGTACGCGCCGGAATCGGTCTTAAGGCACGCGCCCACGCGGAAGCCGGAATACGGGCAGTAAGCCTTTTCACGCGCGTCCGCGGCGAGCCTCAGCATTTTTTTGATCTCGAATTCATGAAGCTGTTTCATAGTGTTTCCCCAATACCTGCAATTATTTCCCTTTGTCTTGCGGTCATTATCTCCTCGTCCTCCGGCGTCATGTGATCGTAGCCAAGCACGTGGAGCGTGCCGTGAACGGCAAGGAAGGCGATCTCCCTTTCGGTGCTGTGACCGAGCTCCTTCGCCTGCCTTTCGGCGGTCTCGACGGATATCATAATATCGCCGAGGTGTCCGTCGGGTATGCCGATGAGCTCCTCCCCCTCCGATGCGGGGAAGCTGAGCACGTCGGTCGGCCTGTCCACTCCGCGGAAATCGCGGTTATAGCCGTGGATGGTCTCGTCGTCGGTAAGCACGATGGATATCTCACCCTCGGCGTCCTCGGCCTCGAGCGCGGCGAGCGAACCGAGCCTTGCGGCTTCCTCCGCGCTTCCCGATACGGTCGGCACGCCGATGATCGTCTCGACCGTCCTCATCGCACGTCTACCCCCTTCAGATCGGGATACTTGATCCTCTCATGATGGAGCGCGGCGAACGTCTTTATAAAGCTCGCTTCTATCTTCTTTATGTCGGAGAAGCTTAAGGGGGAATCCCAAAGCATACTGTCGCGCTTGTCCCACTTGTGCATTATGACGTCGCGCACTTTGTCGGTTATCTCCTCTATGGTGGGGTTCTTCATGCTCCTGACAGCGGCCTCGCAGCAGTCGGCGAGCATACTTATCGCGCTCTCCTTCGTTGTGGGCTTGTGCGAGGGGTAACGGAACGCCGCCTCGTCGATAACCGCGCCCTCCGGCGCCTGCTTCTTTGCCTTGTCGTAGAAATAGACCATTACGGAATCGCCGTGATGCTCGCCCACAATGCGGATTATGTCGCGCGGGAGCTTTGCCTTCTCGAGCAGATTCACGCCGTCCTGCTGATGGGCGATAATGAGCTTTGCGGAGGTGTAGGGATCGAGCTCGTCATGGATGTTCCTGTCGGGGCTTTGATTCTCCTTGAAGCACTGGGGGTTATTGAGCTTGCCCACGTCGTGATAGCAGGCGGCGACGCGGCACAGCAGCGCGTTCGCGCCGATCGCTTCCGCGGCGGATTCCGCAAGATTCGCAACGAGCAGCGAATGCTGGTACGTGCCGGGCGCTTCCGTCATAAGGCGCTTCAAAAGCGGGTTATTGTTGTTCAAAAGCTCATTCAGCCTTGCGTCGGATGCGATGCTGAACACCGATTCGCACACGGGCATGAGGCCCACCGCGAGCAGCCCCGACAGTATGCAGCTGCCGAGGAGGCAGATCGGCGTGAGCCAGTAGGAGGCAAGCTCCTCATCAAAGGCGATCATCACCGCGACGTAGCTTACTGCGGCGGCGACGCCTGCCGCAAGCGAGGCGATGACCGTTGCGCCCCTCGTCTTGTTCATGCTGAGTGCGAGCACGGCGGTCATGCAGGCGATGATTATCGCAAGCGTCAGCGCAATGGGCGCGGCGGTCATGTCGCCGAGGGCCCTTGCCGTGACCGCCGCAGTGACCGAAACGGGTATGGCGGTCAGTATGGCGACCTTTTCATTCGCCATTATCGCAAGGAGCAGTACGGACAGCATGAACGTCATCACGCCGATATTGAGCTTCATCGTGAACGCCATTGGCACCAGCGCAACGAGCATAAGGAAGCACAGGAAGAGCATCTTCCGCATGCTCGAAATGGCGTCGCGCTGGCGCATGGCGGCGTAGAGAGCGAATGCGCCGAAGGACAGGAGCAGCGCGATATCTGCGCCTATTATGCCGGTCGTCGGCCATGCCTCCATTACGAGGAAGAACGAGAGCGCCGCCGCTGCGACCGCGTATGTAAGCCCGAGGAGTATCAATATCCACGCAAGGGCCAGCTTCCTCTTTTCCTTCGGCAGCTTCTCCTTTTTCTGTTTGGTCTTCGGGGCGGCGGGCCGGGGCGTTTCATACTGCACGCCGAGCTGCGGAGCGGCGGGCCCGCTGGTCTTCACCATCGTGCCGTCGGGCCGTATCTCTATCACCGGAGATCCCCCGTTTTCCATCTTGTTTTCCAAAATCGCCTCCTTACCTGCGTTCTTCCCTCTGGGCGGATTTTGCCGCG
>CAMZAY010000103.1 GCA_947304365.1 uncultured Clostridia bacterium
GATTTGAATGAAATGACTCAGAGCCTATGGGAGATGCGTGACGCATTCTCCCTTCCCGCCACTCCTCCAAAAACAACTCGACCGCCGAATCATCGGCGGTCGATCCGCTTATTTGTATTATCCTAACAGATCTATCTTCTTTCCGCCCTCTTCGAGCTTCTGCCAGTCGCCGGAGGAGAGGAGGATATAGAAGCCCTTTGCGTCCGAAATGATGTCGTTGGTCGAAACGCCCTCGAATACGAAGGTCTTTTTAACGTTTCCGCCCTTGTTGAGATAAATGCTGCCGCTGCTTCTGAACATTGCTTCCTTGCCGTTTGCGAGTATCTCGAACTCGTCGACGTTATTGGCGATAAGCGTCTCGGCGCCTTTGTAAATGTGCTTGAGAGATCCCGAATCGTCAAGGAACCAAACCGTCTTTCCGTCGGCGGAGATCTTGAATTCGGCGCAGCCGGAGGCGACGCTTTCGGAGGCTTCGGCATTCATTTCCCTCGAGAAAAGGCTGCCGTCGTCATTGAAGTAGAGTATGCTGTATTTGTCGTTCGCGGCGGCGGTGCAGGGCTTTCCTTCAAGCGTAACGGTGCCGGCCTTTTTGACGTATTTAACGAGCGCGCTTCCGTCGAATGCGACGCCGCTGAAGCTCCTGAACGGGCAGGTGATAATGCCGGGCAGGTCTTCCGAAGCGACGCCGGATACCGGCAAAACTGGAGCGACGGGCGCGTCGGAGTTGTAGATCTCAACGGGCTCCCTGCCCTTCACGCAGAGCATCGTCACGATGATGCCCTCGCCCGCCTCTGTGGAGAAGACGATCTCATCATGCGACGCGTTGAGGTACATATCGTTTGTTAGCCCGTTCCTTATGAACGCTGTCTTGCCCCGCTTTGAAACAGAGTAAAGGGAGTTGTCGGCGGGGGAGTAGGCGTAGATGATCTTCGCGCCGTTCGATACGGCGACGGGCGACATTTTATCGGCAAGCTTCTTTACGCCGCCCTTCATATAAATGTAAAGGGTCTCGTCGGCGGCCTTGTTGAATATGACCGTGTTCCCATCGGGGGAGACCGCAAAGCCGGGCTGCACCCTGTCGTTGGAGATGCTTACGGGCGCGTTTTCCGCCTTCGAGCAGTCGACGGTCCAGAGCATGCCGCTGCGGTCGATATAGACGATATGTTTGCCGTCGGAGGTGACGGTAAAGTCAGTCACGTCTTTTGCGAGCATGCGGTTCTCTCCCTTATGGCAGACGTACAGCGAGCCGTTCTCGCACAGCATGCCCGCGCGGGAGCCGTCCGGCGCGGCCTTGGCGAATGCGATCCTCGTCGTTTCGGGCACGATGGGCTCGCCGCCGTAAACCACCGCGGTGCCGTTGACGGTATAGGCGTTCTTGACGGGAAGAACGACGTTGCCGGGCCGGGTGAGCACGAACACGGCGATCGTAAGGGCGAGCAGCGCCATTATGACGGCGATCGCGATGAGCACGGCCTTTTTCTTGGAGCCTTCGTTTGCCTTTTTGCCGTTTGGCTCAAGCGGAGAGAGCCTTTCGGGAGAGGCGTCCTCGGCCTTCATCGAGGGGTCGGGCGGAAGGCCGATGCCGCAGCGCTTGCATACGACAGCGCCGGGCTTGTTGTTTTTACCGCAGTAGGAGCATTTCATATTTTTTCCCTTTCCCGGCAGATCGTGCCGATCTTTTGCAGTAACGCCGCGTCACTTCTGCTTGCGGCTTTTTTCGGTTTCGCTCATGATCTCGAGTATGAGCGCCATGATCTGTTCCACGCTCAAAACCTTGCCGACGGAAACGAGCCTCCCGTCTATAATTAGGGAGGGGGTGCTCATTACGCCGAGCTTCGCGATCCCCGCGAAATCCGAAACGCACTCAAGCTCCTCCTCCGGGAGCCCAAGGAGCCTGACGGCTTCCTTCGTGTTCTCGCGCATAGCTCTGCAGTGGGAACAGCCCGTCGCGCAGATCTTGATCCTTGCGCCGCCGACCGCTTCCGGAAGGAGCGGACGTTCCTTGGCACGGCGCTTCTGTTTCATTTCCATTATTTTGATGATAGCCATATTCTGCCGCCTTTCTCACGCGATAAGGCCCATCAGAGCCGCCGCGTGTTCATGCTCGTGCCCGAGGACGCCTTCGCTGAAAGCCTCCCAAAGGAGCCACAGGGCAACGAGGAGTATTGCAATACCGAGCAGTATCTTTATGATCCTGCCGATCTTTTCGTATTTGGGACTGTCCGATATGCGCTGTACGAGCCCTGTCGACGTCCCCGCGACGATGGAGAGGATCGCATGACCGAGCGAGAAGCACAGGAGCAGTACGAGCCCGAAGAGTATCTGCCCGCGGTCGATGACGACGGCGAGCAGCGCCACGATGACGGGCGTCGCGCAGTGGGCGGCGAAAATACCCGCCGCGAGCCCCGCGACGAACGCGCCCCAGCCGCCGTGCAGACGCCTGCCGTTCAATGCGGAGCCGGCGGGGATGAGCCGTATCACGCCCCACATCTGCAGCGCCATGAGTATGAGCAGCACCGCAAGCACGAGGTGCATCCACACCTCCGCCTTTTCAAGCAGGAGCCCCGCTGCCGACGCGATGACGCCGAGCGTTATAAACGTAATAGAAGAGCCGAGCGCAAACAAAAGCGAGAGGAAAAACGCTTTTTTGCCCTTCGCCTCGCCGCCGCCGACGCATCCGACAACGAGCGGTACGGTGGATAATGAGCAGGGCATGAGAGAGGTAAGTATCCCCCCGACAAAGGCGAGTATTGGAGCAAGCCACATATTGGAGCTCAGCGCCTCGGTCACTTTTTCAAGGACAGCTTCCATCATTGCCTCCGATCGCATAAATTCACATATATCATAATAATACATCACGGCGCGAAATGCAAACTTTATTTTTCTTTGCTTTTACGGCGCGCTGTGGTATAATCTCTCTCGTAATACGAACGAAAGGCGTGATATTAAGCGTGAACGGTCCCTGCGAGGGTTTGTTCGAAAACGAGGTCCCGGTCCTTAAAATGCTTGACGAGGCGGGCGTTCCTTACGTGCGGCTCACGCATCCCGCGGCCGATACGATGGAGCTTTGCCGGGGGATAGGGGAGGAGTACGGCGCGCGGCACCCCAAAAATCTGTTCCTCTCAAACAAGCACGGTACGGAGTTTTTTCTGCTCATGATGGACGCCGAAAAGCCCTACCGCACGAGCATAGTCAGCAAGAAGCTCGGCTCGACGAGATTGAGCTTCGGCTCCCCGGAACAGCTCGGGGAAGTGCTCGGCTTAAAGCAGGGCTCCGTTTCGGTGCTCGGCATGGTGAACGAGTGCGCGCTGAGGGCGTATCGTGAGGGCAAACTTCACGCCGCAATTGACAGGGACGTGCTCGAAAGGGAATACATACTTGTCCATCCGAACGACAACAGGGCGTCGCTCGTTATAAAAACGGCGGAGCTTATGCGCTTCCTTGAAGGAATGGGGATAGCGCCGAACGTATTGGATATATAACGGGCTTGCATTTTCAGGCAAAACGTTGTATAATATAAAAAGTGTTCAAAAGGGGGTCCATGCATGGAGGAAACAAGGTGCAAATTCTTCACTTTCCTCAGCGGCAGTATGTACGCGGCGATCATTCATTTCGCCTGCGCCGCTGCTTTTTGGTGCAGCCCCGTGTTCTTCATACTGCCGGTCGTGCTCTTCTTTATCGAGACAGATCCGCAGGGCCGCGTCGCATGCATGCATACGGTCGTGATATCGCTGCTGTATTCGGTTATAGCCGCGGTCCCGATCGTGCTTTGGCTCATACTTAAAGGGATCACCCGCATGCACGGCACGCTCTTTATAATCGGCACCGTGCTGTTTGCCGCCGTGATGCTGATACTCGCGTTCCTGCTCGTCGCGATAGAGGTCACATGCGGCATAAAAACGATCAGGGGCGAAAGGGTGAACGTGCCCGTCGTGACCGATATCGTTGCGGCGATCGCCAAAAAGATGTTCTGAAAAGCGTACGTGTCAAGCCGGGGGGGCCATACCTCCCGGCTTTTTATATTGTGTAAACGGGCTCATAATAATTGACTTTTCACACATGATATGGTAAAATATTATTTGGTCGATTTTCGGCCGCATTCTTGAAAGGAGCATGCTCGATCGTAATGAAAAAAGCATTCTGCATAATGATCGTCGTTCTGCTTCTTGCCGGCTTGGCTGCCTGCAAAAAGGAAGACGACATTGTCGATATCGGTTCTCTTACGGATAACACCCCCGCCCCGCAGACGGAGGATCCCACGCCCACGGCTCCCGATGTGACGGACGAACCCACTCAGGCGCCCACTCAGCCGCCGGAGTACACGCCCGAACCCACCCAGGTCCCGCAGCTTCCCGCGGGGCAGGTGCTGTGGCTCAACACCATGCCTCTCGACCTTTACGGCGTTTCGGAGGCGGACGCCGAAGCTTGGTTTGCGGACGCCGTATTTGTCGGCGATTCCATAATGCTCGGCTGGAAGAACTACAACAACAAGCATCTTGAGTTGAACGCATCCTTCTTCGGTCCCACCCACTTCCTTTGCGAAGGCAGCTACGGCGCGGGTCACGCGCTCGAGCCCGTTTCCGCAAACAGCCTGCATCCCCTCTATCAGGGCCAGCAGAGGCTCTTGTGGGAGTCCATCCAGATGATGGGCGCGAAAAAGGTGTTCATCTGCTTCGGCCTGAACGACGTCGCCATCTACGGCGTAGAGGGCACGGCAAACAACTTCAAAACGCTTTGCGACAATATCACAAACACCACTCCCGGCGTAAAGATCTACATCGTAAGCTCCATGTATCTGATGGACGATTCGCATCAGAAGAAGCTCACCAATGAGAATTTGAGGAGCCTTAACGGGCTTTTAAGGGAAATGTGCGATGAAAGGGGCTACGGCTTCGTCGATATAGCGAGCCACCTTG
>CAMZAY010000104.1 GCA_947304365.1 uncultured Clostridia bacterium
AGTGCTATAATATAGTTAAACAAAGGAACAGAGACCGGATGGGCGCCGGAAACGACGAACCGAGTTGATGATCCGAAGCATTTGCCGGCGTCCGCACATCAAGCTTTGCTCCCTTGCGCATAATAAAAGTAAAATGTGTAAGGAGGAATGACCTATGTTGTATCCCACTATTTTCAATGACAGTTTGTTTGACGACCTTATGGACATTACCTTCCCCGTCATGAGGGGCATCGAGGACGTTGATAAGAAGCTCTACGGCAAGCGTGTTTCCCACATGATGAGGACCGACGTCCATGAGCATGACGACGGGTATGAGCTCGATATGGATCTGCCCGGATTCAAGAAGGACGAGATAACCTTGAGCCTTGAGGAAGGCAATCTCACCATCACCGCCGCGAAGGGGCTTGACAAGGATGAGAAGGACAAGAAGGGCAAGCTGATCCGTCAGGAGCGCTATGCCGGCACCATGCAGAGGAGCTTCTACATCGGCAAGAACGTACCCGAGGAGGAGATCAAAGCCAAATTCGAGGACGGCGTTCTGAAGCTCTTCATCCCCAAGACGGAAGAGAAGAAGCTGCCCGAAAAGAAGACCATCATGATCGAGGGCTGATCAGAAAACAAACTTCGGACCGTTCCCATCGGGAACGGTCCGTTTTTTTGCGCTCACTATTGTTTTTTAGCTCAAAAAAAGGTAGAATAAGCTATAATAATCCCCGGCGATCGAGCCGAGAAAGGCAGTATTATCCCCATGGCAAAGACACTCATCGCATTCTTCTCCCGCAGGGACGAAAACTACGTCGGCATTTCGAAGGAGTATTTGAATGTCGGCATTACCGAAACGGCAGTTGAAAAGATAAGGGAGCTCATCGACGCGGACGTCTTCCAGATCACCATGAAAAAGCCCTACTCCAGGGAGTACGAGGCGTGCATGAAGGAATCGAAGGAGGATCTTGACAACAACGCAAGACCCGAGCTCGCCTCCATGCCGCAGAGCATCGACGCGTGCGATACCGTTATACTCGCCTACCCCAATTACTGGGACACCATGCCGATGGCGGTCTTCACGTTCCTCGAGGCGTTCGATTTCTCCGGCAAGCGGATTCTGCCCCTCTGCACTAACGAGGGGAGCGACCTCGGCAGGAGCGTGCAGGATATCATAAAGACCTGCCCCGGCGCGGACGTCAAGCCCGGGCTTTCGCTCGCGGGATGCGGAATCGATTCGGCAAAGCCGCACATTGAAAGATGGCTGCGCCTGAACGGGCTGATAAAATGAGGGAAGTATTCGACAGGGAACTGACGGTCACGCTTTCGATGACGGACGCTTCCGGCAGGATAAGCTATGCAGATGCGTTCCGCCTTTTCATCGACGCCGCCGCGGCGCATGCGGAGGAGCTCGGCCTCGGGCTCTACGACATGCGCGCGAAGGATCTGTTCTGGCTCGCGGTGAAGACGCGCGTCCATTTCGGCGAGCGTCCCCGTATCGGGAGCCGTTTCATTCTCCGCACATGGCCGGAGGCGGCGGATAAGATCCGCGGCAACCGCAGTTATCAGATCATCGCGGATGGGAAGCCCGTCGTTTGGGGCAAGACCGAATGGGCGATACTCAACACCGGGACAAACCGGCTCGTGCCAATGCGCGGCATATACCCGCCCTCGCTCACGTTTACGAAGGAGTCCGCCTCGCCCGAGCCCTTCAGCCGCATCGATCCCGAAAACGCCGTAGAATACGCCCGCTATACTGTGCGCTCCACGGATATAGACGTCGGCAAGCACATGAACAACGTCGCTTACGTGCGCGCCGTGCTCGGAAGCTTCTCCTCCGAAGAGCTCGAAGCGCTGGACCCCGCCTCGATAGAAGTGCTCTACAAGACCTCCTGTTTCGAGGGCGAGGAGCTGGTATTCTCGCGCGAGTCGAGCGCCGGCGGCACGGATATCGCGGTAACAAAAAACGGCGAACCCGCCGTGATGATGCGTATCAAGAGCGGGAACGCCGAAGCGGAATGATCCGCGGCTATTCCGCGGTCTCGCGTTTTTTAAGCACCGCTGTGAGGAACAGCGCGATCATAACAATGTAGCAGACCGTCTTGGGCAGCATGAGCATTCCGAGCATCGGTACGAGCCCCGCGGCGACCGCAACGGGGATATAGAACAGGAACGAGAGCAGTATCAAAAGCCACGTCGGCTTGAGGATGCCGCTCTTTTTTCGTTCGATGAACCAGAGCACTATGCAGACCGCGCCGAGCACGGCGAACGGCACGTTGCGGATGACGCCCCATTTTACGTCGGAGGCGTTCTCGAACCAGCCGTTCTGCGGCAGCAGACACAGAATGATCCTGACGATCGCGAGCGCCCATACGGCGAGGCTGAGCCAACGGTTCTCCTTCTTTTTGAAATAGCCGAGGAATATGTAATAGACGAGCACGTAAAACACCGTCATAGTGACGGACGTCACGAATTTGCCCATGCCGAGCCATGCGGTAAGATCCGCTTCGATAAAGTAATTCAGCACCCTCGGGACGAGGTGGAACGCGTCGCCCAGTCCCAGAACGAGCGCTGCTGCGCCCATCAGCTTCCCGGGCTTTTTCTTTGCCCTTACGAGCATCACTATCCCCGCCGCGATCGCGAACACGAGATAGAGTACGTCAAAGGCGGATTCTCCGTATTTCATAGCTGTTATCCTTTCTTATTCGACGTCGGGACCGCGCCGATATGCCTCATATAAAACGCGAGCGCTGTGCCCATGAACGCATGGCAGTACTCCTCGCTGCCGAAGGAGGCGACGACCTCCTCTATCGGGCGGAGGGAACATTCGATGACCTCGTCCTGATCGGGCTCGGGCTCGCCCGTCTTCTCAAGCTCCTCCGCAAGGAAGCAGTAAAACACGCTCTTGAACAGCGCGGGATTGGGGCTGACACAGCCGAGCTCGGTAAGCTTCCCCGCCGTATAACCCGTTTCCTCACGAAGCTCCCTCGCGGCGGCGTCAAGCGGCGTTTCGCCCGCGTCGATCACCCCGCCCGGGAACTCAACGCTCAGCCTGTCCGCGCCGTGCCGCCACTGCTTCACCGTTATAAAATCCCCGCCCAGCACGGGTATCACGACCACGCAGTCCGGCGCCTTGAGCGCGATGTAGTCGCCCTTCGGTCCCTTGTGCGAGATCTCCCTCTGCCTGAGCACGTCGAATACCGGCGTGTGCAGCAGCTTTTCGGTTTCTGTCGTATCCCATTTGAGCGATTCGTCGGTCATTGTGTTCTCCATTTACAATTCCACCATGTCATACTATCCATATCATACACCGGCCGGAGGGAGCGCTAAGCTCCTCCGGCCGCAGTTTTGATAAGAATCCAAATTATCCGTTTGCCGCTTGTTTTTGCGAAGCAAGTCTCTTTTGATTCTTCCTGTGAGCGATAAAGTACCATTCCGTTCCGACAATGCCCATTATCAGCGCATGTATCGCGAGGCTCGAAATACCAAGGAAGAGTTTTTCATTATCACGGGCAAACTCAAGCAGGAAGCGGGTGTAGCCGAATAGTATGAGCATTATCGGATAAGACTCGCCATCGACCTTGAACTCGCGTTTTTTCTGACGAAGCCAAATGAACAGCACTATGCCGACCGCTACCAAAGCCTCGATAGGCTGGATTGGGAACAAGTAACGCTCCAGTACGTGGTTCCACACGCCGTGGCTCCACTCATACCCATGACAGCAGCCCGCGAATATGCAGCCGAAATGAGATACTCCGTGCTGAACACAGACAACAGGCGCAAGATAATCGCACACCGTTTTGAAATCTAATTTGAACAGCTTGGCAAACGGGTACGCAAATACCGGCACCCATACGAATATCCTTACGATATTATTCCCGCCGAAGTTTTTGAACCCGCTCTCCGCCCAGTAGAGGAAGAACATCCAAGCAACGCTTATCGCATAAACGATAATAACGAAAGGTATGACTTTTTTAAGCGGAAGCTTGAAATTCTTGGCATTAAGAAAGCAGAACGCCATAAGCACAACTCCGCCGCCAACAAAAAAGAAATCGTAGAGAAATTTGTTAAGACCGTGTGCTTCGATCCAAAACAAGAGTTGATTGATCATTTGATCCCTCCAAGAACAAAAATATAAGCTGCCGATATGTTATAGAAAATTAGCAGGAAGGAATGCGGCTGACAGCTGTAATAATTATAACACTTGATCCCCCGGTATTCAACCTGTAATTTCGGCGAACGGCTGAATGTAGCCTTTCTGTACACAGCAGGAAATTTAAATTACTTTACACGCTTTCCAACGAAAAAGGGACCGTCCTTTCGGACGGTCCCAAATTCGATTTGTGTCAGAACACGAGCATTGCTTCGCTGAAGAGCCAGTGGACATCCTTGCGGGTGTTGTTGAATACTGCCGTCTGATCGGAGGTCATGTCAACTGTCATCTCAGTCTCTCCTACCGTGTAGTCCCAAGACCAGCCGCTGATCTCAGTCACAGTGTGGCTCCCCTTCGTGAGGCCCTTTACCGTTACGGTCGCATTCGCTTTGCCCTTCGTGATCGTCACGGGAACGATCAGGCTGCCGTCGATCTTGAAGAGGAACGTGCGGTCCATCGTGGCAAGAGCGTCGATCGTCACCTTGATCGTGAGGGTCTTTTTGTAGACTGTCTTTGTATCGGTGTTCGTCTCACCGTTGAACTCTGCTGTCGCCGTGTATTCTGTAAATCCGGGGAAATCTTCGGATGTAATCACCGCTTCCACGGTCTTGGTATGCGTTGCATAGTTCTTGCACTTGAAGTTCGCAACAGCCGCTGTATAGCCGCTCTCGTCGTCTCCGGTCCAGGTGAAGCCTACGAACTCCCAATCATGTCCGATCGGTTCGATATCCTCGACGTCCTTGGTCTGCGTCTCGAACGCTTCGTTTT
>CAMZAY010000105.1 GCA_947304365.1 uncultured Clostridia bacterium
GCTGGCCCGGAACGAAAACCTCGTACAGGCAGAGCTGAAATCCGACTGCGCGCCCTTAAATGAGCTGGCGCTCAAGCTCGGAGAAAAGCTCGGAAGCGCCTTAAGAGTCATGCGCGACCCGACCCGGGGCGGACTTGCCACCACGCTGAACGAATTTATCGAAGACGGACAGCTTGGCATAGAGATCTTTGAAAAAGACATCCCGGTGGATCCGACCGTGAACATGGTTTCCGAGATCCTGGGACTTGACCCGTATTACTCGGCCTGTGAAGGCAGACTGATCGCGGTCACAGCCCCCGAAAGAGCCGAGCAGGAGGTCAAATACAGCGACTATACCAAATTCGACCGTACAAGCAGTTTTCCCCTCGGCTACTGCACGGAGCTTCTTATACAGCTTCTCGACGGGTTTGAGAACTATGACGGTGAAAGCTTCCTTGCCGATCTCGGCAAGCTCGGATCTTCGATCGTATTATCCTGCCAGGATGAGCGTGTCAAGCTGCATATCCACACCTTGCATCCCGAGGAAGTGCTCGCTTACTGCCACAGGTTTGGCGAATTCCTTTCCCTTAAGATCGAGAACATGACTGTCCAGCATACCGAGACGCATAAGATAGTCGAGAAAGCGGAGAGCCTCGAAGGGGATAAGGATACTTCCTTTGCCATCGTTGCCGTAGCAAACGACAGGTTCATGCGGGATAAGTTTTTCGATATGGGCGTCGACGTCGTCGTAAACGCTGTCTCCGGCTATAATCCTTCGTCAAAGGATTTCATGGATGCTTTCAAGGAAGCGGACTGCGATAATATTTTCGTTTTCCCAAACTGCAAAAACTCCTATTACGTCGCCGAACAGGCGAAGGAGCTTTACGGCGCGGGGAACATATACGTTTTCGAGACGAAGTCCGTTGCCGAATGCTACGCCGCGCTTGCAATAATGGATTATTCGAGCGACGATACCGACTCCATGGCGGAGGCCTGCCGCAATGCGGTCTCTGCGCTCAGGACCGTTACTGTTAACAGGGCTGTAAAGGATGCGTATTTCGGCAACGATTCAATAAAAAAGAACGATTACATTGCTGTTTCCCGCGGGGAGCTGATCGCACTGGGCAGTTCCTTTACGGATACTGTGAAGACGGTAATAAAAAAGGAATTCGAGGAAGAGGATTGGGACGTTATCACGTTCTTCTTCGGCGTGGGCTCCTCCCGGGAGGAGCGCAGTGAGATCGTCGATCACGTTTCGGAGCATCATCCGCTTACCGACGTCGACGTTATGGAGACCGAAGCGGAACTGTACGATCTGATAATGTCCTTTGAATGATCATTGAACGGAAAGAAAGGTAAATGTCTGATATTTGAGGGAGGCGGCGTTAAGTGCGCTTATGAGTACGGCGTGCTGAAAACGCTATGGCCTTATGTCTGCGATTATGCCGCCGCCGCGGGGACTTCCTTCGGCGCACTGAACGCGGCGCTCCTTCTCGGAGGAGGCTTAGAGCGTATGGCCGATTTCTGGGGCACGCTCTCGGCGGAAGCCATTTTCGGCGATCCGCAGCTGCAGAACATAATGGACAGGATCCACAGGAGCGAGCGGTTTGTCGATCCCTCCACGTTCTTTTACCTCATGCCCTCCGCAAAGGATCCGGTGGCGGCTCACCGCAGTATCTCCGAAAAGTACCTTGACTTCGTTATATCATGCGTCGATGAAACTGCCGTCAGAAACAGCGGCAAGGGCTTCGGCATCGTTACCGTCAAGCTCGATTCTCTTCCGGATCCGGGCGTGAATCCGCTTGCAAAGCTAATGATGACTCTCGGCGTCGCCGGCTTCAACAGCAGGCTGCCGGAGGGCGTTAGCGCGCTCCAGCATATTTGCGAGCTTACGGAAGAGGATATCCCGGAGGGTAAACTTGCGGAATTCGTCGCGGCGAGCGCTTGCTTCCCGGCGTTTACTCCGATAAAGATCGGCGAGGATTACTATATTGACGGCGGCGTGACGGATAATACTCCGGTCAAAATGATGGAGGACAGGGGATATTCCGATTTCCTCTGTATCAGGACCAATACCGGCGCTCCCAAAAAACGCTGGAGCGACGATGCAAAAATAGATTTCATCTCTCCCTCGCGCGAGCTTGGCAGCAGCGCCCTGTTCAGCAGGGAGAACATTTCGGAGCTTATCGCTCTCGGCGAATATGACGCCGCGGAGTTTGCAAAAGAAAAACATATGCTTTTCGGCGGGACGCTGTAAACTGCGTTCCGACAGCAATGGGGGAAATATGCTGTTAGCTTTCATAACCGTAAATTTGAAACAGATCGTTTTGATAGCCCTTATCGTATTGGCGGCGGTCGTTGCGCTTTGGTTCCTGCTCTCGCTCCTTGCCGCTTTCATCGTTTATTCAATCACTCTCCACAGATGGAATAAAAAGAAGTGGACGCGCGATTGCTCGAGCGATGATCCGAGGACTCTCAAAATGTATGCGGAAGGCCTTGAATGGGCAAAACAGCACGAGGATAAAAAGAAAGAGGTCTCCATCAGGAACAACGGCCTCAACCTCTACGGCGAGTATTATGATCTCGGCTACGAAAGGACGGCGGTGCTCGTTTCCGGAAGGACGGAGGGCTTGAAGTATTCGTATTATTTCGCGAAGCCTTATGCCGAGAGCGGCTTCAACATATTTGTTTTCGATCAAAGGGCGCATGGCTTGAGCGACGGTCACTGCAATACCCTCGGGTTCGAGGAGTCGAAGGATCTTGTCAAATGGTGCGAGTATCTCCATGACGAGCTCCATACGAAGCAGATCTACCTGCACGGCATCTGTATAGGCTCGGCGTGCTCGCTCTATACGATGCTCAACAAGAACGCGCCGGATTATCTTATCGGCATGACTGCCGACGGCATGTATTCCACGTTTTTCCGGAGCTTTGAGAATCATGCAAAGGAGAAGGTCAAGCACCTTTTCCCGGTCACGGATATGGTCAACTGGTGGATGATGGTGTTCACCGGCCATTCGATGAAGAAGGGCCCGATCGACTGTATCGGCAGCTACCGCAAGCCGCTGCTTATGCTCCACAGCAAGGAGGATACCTATTCCGTGCCCGAATACGCGAAGATACTTTATAACGAGAATCCGAGCGAAACCAAGGAGCTCGTCTGGTTCGATCACGGCGGACATTCGATGCTGCGCATCACCGACAGCAAAAAATACGATGAAGTCATAAAGACATATCTTGCCGAGCATTTTGGTTCTTGACAGACTGGCGGTATACGTTGTAAAATATTAAAGTTAGAATACAGGCTATGAAGCGGAAAGCTTTTGTCGTCTGCTTTTGAAGAGAGCCGCCGGTCGGTGCGAGGCGGTATGGCAAGATGAAGGCTCCTCACCGCGGAGCTCCCTTTTCGAAGCTGTCAGCATGAGGGAAGGGCGTTTCCGGGCGTTTACCGGATCGAGTGGGCGTATAATACGCCAAGCGGAGTGGTACCGCGGAGCTTATCATGCTTCGTCTCCTTTGTATGGAGGCGGGCTTTTTTTATAGTTAATACTTATTTAGGAGGCTGAATATGGCTGCTGAAAGATACGACCATATCGCCATTGAAAAGAAATGGCAGTCAAAATGGAACGACGCGCATTGCTTTGAAGCGAAGGACGATTATTCGCTCCCGAAGTATTATGCGCTGATCGAGTTCCCGTTCCCGAGCGGAGCCGGGCTCCACGTGGGACATCCGCGTCCCTATACGGCGCTCGACGTGATAGCGAGGAAAAAGCGGCTCGAGGGCTATAACGTGCTTTTCCCCATAGGTTATGACAGCTTCGGTCTGCCTACCGAGAATTACGCGATAAAGACGGGCGAACATCCCATGAAGGTCACGGAGCGCAATATCTCTGTTTTCCACCGTCAGCTGCAGATGCTCGGTATGAGCTTCGATTGGTCGAGGGAGCTTTATACCTCCGATCCCGCGTATTATAAATGGACGCAGTGGATCTTCCTGAAACTGTTCGAAAAGGGGCTCGCGTATAAGGCGGAGCTGCCTATCAATTTCTGCACTTCCTGCAAGGTCGGCCTTGCAAATGAGGAGGTCGTCGACGGCACCTGCGAGCGCTGCGGCGCGCCTGTCGTCCGTATGGTAAGGAGCCAGTGGATGCTCAAGATCACCGAGTATGCCGACAGACTGATCGACGATCTTGACAAAATCGATTTTGCAGAGCGCATCAAGACTACACAGCGCAACTGGATCGGTCGTTCGACCGGTGCGGAGGTCACGTTCAAGATAGAGGGCTATCCCGAAGGATTGAAGATCTATACCACCAGGCCCGACACCATGTTCGGCGCGACGTATATGGTCGTCGCTCCGGAGCATCCGCTCGTCGAGACGCTTAAAGACCGGATCGAGAACATGGACCAGGTCACGGCATATCGCGAGCAGGCGGCTCATAAGAGCGATTTTGAACGAAGCGAGCTTGCGAAGGACAAGAGCGGCGTGCCCCTGAAGGGCGTCTATGCGATAAATCCCTGCACCGATAAGCCGATCCCCGTTTGGATATCCGACTACGTGCTGATGGGCTACGGCACCGGCGCGATAATGGCGGTCCCCGGGCATGATACCCGCGACTGGGAGTTTGCAAACAAATTCGGGCTCCCCATCATCGAGGTCGTTGCTGGCGGCGATATTACGAAAGAAGCGTTTACCGACTGCGAAACGGGCGTCATGGTCAACTCCGGCTTCCTTAACGGTATGCAGGTGGAGGACGCCAAAAAGGCGATCATCGCATATCTGGAGGAGAAGGGCATAGGTCACAAGAAGACCAACTTCAAACTTCGTGACTGGGTATTCTCCAGACAG
>CAMZAY010000106.1 GCA_947304365.1 uncultured Clostridia bacterium
CGGCCTCATGTCCCCCGTCCGTCAATGCTCGAACCACTGCGTATTCTGCTTCATCGATCAAATGCCCAGAGGACATCGCGACACGCTCTATTTCAAGGACGATGATTGGCGCCTCTCTTTGATAATGGGCAATTATGTCACTCTTACGAACGTCAGCGACACGGAATTCAAACGCATTATCGCAAGGCGTGTATCGCCGCTGTATATCTCCGTTCACGCGACGGACGGCGCCGTGCGCAAAGAGATGATGCGAAGCAAGAACGCCGATCTCATAATGGAAAGGCTCACCGCTCTGCATGAAAACGGACTTTCGTTCCACGCGCAGATCGTCCTCTGCCCTGAGCTTAACGGCTAAGAGGTGCTCGATAAGTCGCTCCGCGATCTGTGGTCGCTCGCGCCCGAAGCAAGGTCCGTCGCGGTCGTGCCCGTCGGCCTTACAAAGCACAGGGAGGGGCTATATCCCCTTAAGCCCATGACAAAGGAAGACGCCCGCGAAGCAATACGTCAGGTCGATGAATTCAACAGGGAGACAGGGGCAAAGTATTTCGCCTTCTGTTCGGACGAGATGTATCTTCGCGCGGGGCTTGAGCTTCCGCCTTACGAGTATTACGGCGGCTTCGATCAGATCGAAAACGGCGTGGGCCTGTTCCGGCTGTTTGAGGATGGCGTTATTGCCGCGCTTGAAGAAAGAAAACCGCTCGAAAAGAATGTCGTCATCGATTCCGTATGCGGCGCCGCGATAGCCGGATGCCTAAAAGGGCTTTTCAAACGATTCGAGTCCTACGGTATAGAGATCGCCGTCCACGCCGTGAGGAACGACTTTTTCGGTGAGAGCGTTACCGTAAGCGGTCTTGTCACAGCCGGCGACATTATAAAACAGGAATGCCGCGAAATTAAAGGGAAAGCCCTTATCATGCCGTCGACCATGCTCCGTGAAATGGACGATATCTTCCTTGACGGGATCCGTCTGCCGGAGCTTTCCGATAAGCTCGGGATACCTGTTTGCCCCATGCCCGCCGACGACGGCGGTGAATTTGTTGAGAAACTATTTGATTTAGCTGAAAGGTTATAAAAGAAATGAAACCGTTGGTAGCAATAGTCGGAAGGCCGAACGTAGGCAAATCGACTTTATTCAACAGAATAGTCGGCAAAAGGATAGCCATTATCGAGGATACCCCCGGCGTTACCCGCGACAGGATCTATGGCGACGCCGAATGGCTTACGCACAATTTCACGGTCATAGACACCGGCGGAATAGAGCCCGACTCGGAGGATATAATTCCGGCACAGATGCGCCGTCAAGCCGAGCTTGCCATCGAGACCTCGCACGTTATTGTTTTCGTTGTAGACGGGCGCGAAGGTCTTACGGCCGCCGATATTGAAGTATCCGAAATGCTTCGACGCTGCAAAAAGCCCATCGTTTTATGTGTAAACAAGGTCGATCACGTTAAGTATGAGGATACGGCTTACGATTTTTATTCCCTCAGCATAGGCGCTCCCATAACCGTTTCGGCCGAACAGGGCCTTGGGATAGGCGATCTTTTGGATGAAGTTTGCCGTTACTTCCCCGCTATCGAAGCGGATGAAGGCGGCGAAGCGATCTCCATTGCCGTCGTCGGCAAGCCGACGAAAAGGATTATGTGCTTATCGATACTGCAGGCATCCGCCGCAAGCGCGCCGTAGGCGACGAGAACGTGGAAAGGTATTCCGTTATTCGCTCGCTTGCCGCCATCAGAAGATGCGACGTTGCGCTTATCGTTATTGACGCGGAACAGGGGCTTTCGGAACAGGACGTGCGTATCGCCGGGTATGTTCATGAAGAAGGCAAGGCAAGCGTCGTTATAGTCAATAAATGGGATCTTATCGAAAAGGATACGCACACAGTCGAAAAATTCAAGAAGGATATCCTGACCGATCTCGCATTTATGAGTTACGTTCCGATGCTGTTCATTTCCGCTAAAACCGGTCAGCGCGTGCAGCGCGTGATGGAAAGCGCGAATATGGTTTTGGAGCAGGCTTCGACCAGGATAACCACCGGCATTTTGAACGACGTCATAGGCGAAGCCGTTACGATGAGCGAACCGCCCTTCGTGAAAGGAAGGAAGCTGCGCATATTCTACAGTACGCAGGCCTCCGTAAAACCGCCGACTTTCATTATTTTTGTAAACGACGCGGAGTTGATGCATTTCTCCTACCGCAGATATCTTGAAAACTACATAAGAAAATCGTTCAAGATCGATTCGGTGCCCATAAGGCTCATCATCAGGAACCGCGAAAGCGACACGAACTGATCGAAAATCAGGAATTATACTCCCCCGGCTCTCATATCTTTTAAATGCGATATGAAGCTGAAGGGAGTTTTATTATGGAAAGAGCGGAGCTTTACCGCGATATTGCATCAAGAACGCAGGGCGGTATCTATATCGGCGTCGTCGGTCCGGTCAGAACGGGCAAATCGACGTTTATAAAAAGGTTCATGGATGAGCTCGTTATACCCAGGATCGAAAACGAATACGTTCGTCAGCGCGTCATAGACGAGCTTCCTCAAAGCGGCTCAGGGCGAACCGTTATGACGACTCAGCCGAAGTTCGTTCCAAACGACGCAGTGACGATAAGCTTCGGCGAAGACAAAACGGAATTCTCCGTACGCATGATCGACTGCGTCGGATTCATGGTCGACGGCGCTCTCGGCGCTAACGAAGAGGACGCCCCTCGAATGGTCAGAACGCCGTGGTTCGACGAGGACATACCTTTTGACGAAGCCGCGGAGCTCGGAACGAGCAAGGTCATTTCGGAGCATTCTACCGTGGGCGTTGTAATGCTGACCGACGGTAGTATTACGGGAATGGAAAGAACGGCGTATGCCGCCGCGGAAGAGAAGGTGTTTTCTGAAATAAAGAAGAGCTCAAAGCCATTTATAGTCGTGCTTAACAGCAAGGATCCCGAAAGCGACGCTGCAAAAGCTGCGGCTCTCTCGATAAAGGAAAAGCACTCCGTTGACGTTACCGTTCTCGACGTAATGAATATGACGCAGGAGGATATTTCGGGGCTTCTTGAAAAGCTGCTTATGAATTTCCCCATAAGCGCCATAAAGATCTCCATCCCGAAATGGCTTAAGCTCTTTCCCCTCGATCACGAGCTGATAAAGCCCGTTACAGACAGTATAAGGGACCTTATGCCAAGTCTTAACCGCATGAGCGACAGCCCCATGATCGCCCAGGCGCTCAGCTCGCTTGCCGGATATGAGCCTCTTTCCGATCTTAAGATGGATCTCGGAAGCGGAGTGATAAGCGCGCGGCTATGCCCTGAAGAAGGCTTCGCTCTCGCCAAATACGAATATGACAGGATCGCGCCCGCTTTGAAGACGGCGGCGGAATTCGGTTACGGACTCGTATCGCCGAAGCTCGACGAGCTTGAGCTCGATAAACCGGAGATCGTACATCACGGAAACAGAGTCGGCGTAAAGCTGAAGGCGCATGCATCGGGGCTTCACATAATCCGTGTTGATATCGAAAGCGAAGTCAATCCCATCGTAGGGACAGCCGAACAGGGCGAGGAGCTTGCGAATTACCTGATGGAGACATTCGAGAAGAAACCCGACGAGCTGTGGCAAACCAATATTTTCGGCAAGCCTATCTACGATCTTGTCAAGGAAGGCATGACCGGCAAGGTGAATTCGCTTCCACAGGACGTGCAGATACGCTTTAAGGATACGCTGAATCGGATGGTGAACGAAGGCTGCAAAGGGCTTGTGTGCATAATGCTGTAAAAAAAAGAGCGGGGATCGCGCTTCGAAACCCGCTCTTTAATTTTCTCATCAGAATTTAGCCATCATTTCATTGAGCTCATAAAGCTTATAATCGAATTCGTCTTTGACCTCGATAGCTTCGGCGAGGGATACGTCATAGATGGTGTTGTGCCTTATGCCGACTGCTCGTCCGCCCTTGCCTTCTGCAAGGAGCTCGACAGCGCGCTCGCCAAGCCTTGCGGCAAGCACGCGGTCGAATGCGGAGGGATTGCCGCCGCGCTGTATGTAGCCGAGAACGGTCGCCTTTATCTCGACGTCGGTATGCTCGCGAACGTACGCGGCAAAATCTTCCGCCTTGCCTGCGCCTTCGGCGATCATAACGATGCTCGTAAGCTTGCCGCGAAGCTTATTCTGGGCAAGCTTGTTTGCCGCTTCGTCCCATTGCATGGGCATTTCGGGAACAAGTATAAGGTCCGCCGCGCCGCCGATACCTGCCCAAAGCGCGATATCGCCGCAGTTCCTGCCCATTACCTCGATAACGCCGACGCGGTCGTGCGCGCGCATGGTGTCCCTTATCTTATAGATCTCGTTAGTGACATTGTTTACGGCGGTATCGAAGCCGATAGTAAAATCGGTGTAGCCCATATCGTTGTCGATCGTACCGGGTATTCCGATAGCGGGTATGCCTGCCTTAACAAGCTCCATACATCCGCGGAAGCTGCCGTCGCCGCCGATCACGACAAGGCCTTCGATGCCGTACGCCTTCAGAACGGAAATGGCTTTTTTGACGCCTTCCTCCGTCTTGAATTCCTGGCTCCTGGCGGTCCTCAGAACGGTTCCGCCCTTATGCATTTTGTTCTCAACATCCTCATGGGTAAGGTAATCGACCTTGCCTTCGATAAGCCCCTTGTACCCGTGATAGATGCCCATGACCTGCATGCCCAGCGCAACGCCCGTCTTGAAGACGGCGCGGATAGCGCAGTTCATACCCGGGGTATCCCCGCCGCTTGTCAATACACCGATCCTTTTCATAATCTCGCCTTCCTTATTGCTATTATTTTATC
>CAMZAY010000107.1 GCA_947304365.1 uncultured Clostridia bacterium
GACGACGGGCAGGCGATCGGCGTCGGCGCGGGGCAGCAGTCCCGCATACACTGCACGCGGCTTGCGGGCGACAAGGCGGATAACTGGCTCATGCGCGAGCATGAAAAGGTATTGGCGCTCCCGTTCAGGGAGGGTATCGCCCGCCCCGACAGGGACAACTGCATCGACTGCTATATCTCCGATCACGCGGACGACGTTTTGAAGGAGGGCGAATGGCAGCGCTTCTTCACCGAAAGACCCGCCGAGCTCACTAAGGAAGAAAAGCGCGCGTTCCTCGATAAGAGGGCGGGCGTCGCGCTCGCTTCCGACGCGTTCTTCCCCTTCTCCGACAATATCACGAGGGCGGCAAGGAGCGGCGTCAAATACATCGTTCAGGCGGGCGGCTCCAAGCGCGATAAGGACGTCATAGAAGAGTGCGACCGTCTCGGCATAACCATGGTGATGAACGGCATAAGGCTGTTCCATCACTGATAACGGACAAAGGATGATACGATGAACATTCTCATAATAGGCGGCGGCGGCCGCGAATACGGCATTGCAAAGAAACTTAAGGAGGATGAGCGCGTCGAAAGGCTTTACGCGCTGCCCGGCAACGGGGGCATGGCGGAATTCTGCGAATGCTTCCCCGTAAAGGCGACCGACATGGAAGGGGTAAGGGCTTTTGCCGAAGCTCATCCCGTCGATTTCGCCGTTGTCACTCCGGACGATCCGCTTGCCATGGGCATGGCGGACATGCTCCGCGGGATGGGCGTGCCCTGCTTCGGCCCGTCGAAGGCGGCGGCAAGAATAGAGGCGAGCAAGATATTCGCAAAGTCGCTGATGGAAAAATACGGCGTCCCCACCGCAAGGGCGGCGAAGCTCGATTCCCTTGAGGACGCGCTTAAGTACGTCAATGAAAACGAGCCGCCCATGGTCGTCAAGGCGGACGGGCTTGCGCTCGGCAAGGGCGTGTTCATCTGCCGCACAAAGTGGGAGGCGGAAGCCGCGGTAAGGGAGCTCATGGAAAACAAGCTCTTCGGCGAATCCGGCGCAAGGGTGCTCGTAGAGGAGTTTTTGGAGGGGCCGGAGGTAACGGTGCTGAGCTTTGCCGACGGCAGGACCGTCGTCCCGATGGTCGCCTCGATGGATCATAAAACGATATTCGAGGGCGGAAAGGGTCCCAACACCGGCGGCATGGGCGTTATCGCGCCCAACCCCTTCTATACGGAGGAAGCCGCCAGGGAGTGCATGGAGAGGATATTCCTGCCCACGATAAACGCCATGCGGGCGGAGGGCTGTCCCTTCTCCGGCTGCCTGTATTTCGGGCTGATGCTCACGAAGAACGGTCCCAAGGTGATCGAGTACAACTGCCGCTTCGGCGATCCCGAGGCGCAGACGATACTCCCCCTTATGGAGTCGAGCCTTCTGGATGCGATGCTCGCCTGCGAGAACGGTACGCTCGCCGAAACGCCCGTCGTATTCTCCGGCAGGGCGGCAGCCAACGTGGTGCTCGTCTCCGGCGGGTACCCCGGCAAGTACGAAAAGGGTCTGCCCATTGAAGCGGGCGAGCTTGACGAGGGCGTTTCGCTCGTGCACGCCGGCACCAAAAAGACGGAGGAAGGCTTCGTCACGGCGGGCGGCAGAGTGCTGAACGTCGTCGCCGTAAGGGACGACCTTGAAAGCGCCGTCGAAGCCGCTTACCGAAACGCCGAAAGGGTGTCTTTCCCCGGCATGTTCATGCGCCGCGACATTGGAAAAACGGCGATCGATGAGATAAAGAGAGGTTGAATTATGGTATTCAGAGTTTATTCCGAGAGAAAGAGCGAGTTTTCGCTGGAGGCGGAGAGCCTTAAGAACGACCTTGTCACGCTGCACGGCATAAAGGGATTGAAGCGCGTCAGGATACTCCGCCGCTACGACGTTGAGAACGTCTCGGAGGAGACCTTCATGAACTGCGTCGACAGCGTGTTCTACGATCCGCGCACGGAGGAGAGCCTTTTTGAGCTCCCCGCGGACGCCGACCGCGTTTTCGCGGCGGAATACCTGCCCGGTCAGTACGACCAGTGCGCCGACGCTGCGGAGCAGAGCATAAAGCTCATCGCCCTGGGCGGCGGCGAGGGCGCGGAGCCGAAGGTAAGGACGGCGCGCGTGTACCTCGTTTACGGCGATATTTCGGATGCGGATCTCAAGGAGATAAAGGCGAGCCTCATCAACCCCGTCGACAGCCGCGAGGGCGAGATCGAAAAGCCAGAGAGCCTTGCCCAGAAATACGACGAGCCCGATACGGTCGAGTTCATACACGGCTTCACCGCCCTTGACGACGAGGGGCTTAAAAAGCTAATCGCCGATATGGGTCTTGCCATGGACCTTGCGGACGCCGTCTGCTGCCGCGATTATTTCAGGGAAGAGGGCAGGGACCCCTCCGTTACGGAGATAAAGGTGCTCGACACCTATTGGTCGGATCACTGCCGCCACACCACCTTCAACACGCATATCGATTCCGTCGAGTTCGAGGACGACGACGTGAAGGCGGCTTACGAAAGGTACCTCGTCCTCCGCGAGAGACTGGGCGACACGAAGCCCGTCTGCCTCATGGATATGGCGACGATCGGCGCGAAGTACCACAAAAAGCTGACAAACAGGCTCAGGAGCCTTGACGACTCGAAGGAGATCAACGCCTGCACGGTCAAGGTCAAGGTCGATCACGACGGAGAGGACGAGGATTGGCTCCTCCTCTTCAAGAACGAAACGCATAATCATCCCACCGAGATAGAGCCCTTCGGCGGCGCGGCGACCTGCGTCGGCGGCGCGATACGCGATCCTCTTTCCGGCAGGGGCTACGTATATCAGTCCATGAGGATAACCGGCGCGGCGGATCCCACAAGACCCGTTTCCGAGACCATCCCCGGCAAGCTCCCGCAGAGGCGCATTGTCAGGGAGGCGGCGGCGGGCTTCTCCTCCTACGGCAATCAGATAGGTCTTGCGACGGGCGTCGTGCACGAGCTGTATCATGAGGGCTATGCCGCCAAGCGCATGGAGGTCGGCGCGGTCATCGCCGCCGTCCCGCAGGCGAACGTCCGGCGCGAGGAGCCCGCAGCGGGCGACTCCGTGATACTCATGGGCGGCAAGACAGGGCGCGACGGCTGCGGCGGCGCAACGGGCGCTTCGAAGGCGCATACCTCCTCCTCACTCGAGCTCTGCGGAGCCGAGGTGCAGAAGGGCAACGCGCCGGAGGAAAGGAAGCTCCAGAGGCTGTTCAGGAACCCGAAGGCCTCCCGCATGATAAAGCGCTGCAACGATTTCGGCGCGGGCGGCGTATCGGTCGCGATAGGCGAGCTTGCGGACGGTCTCGTCATCGACCTTGATAAGGTCCCCAAGAAGTACATGGGTCTCGATTCGACGGAGCTTGCGATATCCGAATCGCAGGAGCGCATGGCGGTCGTCGTGGAGGAAAAGGATTCGGAGGAGTTCATCGCCCTCTGCAGAGCGGAGGGAGTCGACGCCGTAAAGGTCGCCCGCGTCACGGACGAGGGCAGGCTCACCATGTTCTTCAAGGGACAGAAGGCGGTCGACCTTTCAAGGGCGTTCATAGACACCAACGGCGCGGCGAAGCACACCGCCGTAAAGGTCGAAAAACAGCATGATTACAAACCGGAGGAATTGACCGGTACGTTCAGGGAAAAGCTCATAAAGGTCGCTTCCGATCTTAACGTCTGCTCGCAGAGGGGACTTGCGGAGACCTTCGATTCCACCGTCGGCGCGAACACGGTGCTCATGCCCTTCGGCGGCAAAAAGCAGCTCACGCCCACGCAGGCGATGGCGGCGAAATTCCCCGTCAGGGACGGCAAGACCGAGACCTGCTCCGTAATGAGCTGGGCTTTCGATCCCTATATTTCGGAGGCGTCCCCCTATTGGGGCTCCTACATGGCGGTCGCGGATTCCTATGCGAAGCTCGCGGCGGCGGGCGCCGATCTCGACGAGTGCTGGATGAGCTTCCAGGAGTATTTCGAGAGGCTCAAGTCGGCGTCCTCCTGGGGCAAGCCCATGGCAGCGCTCCTCGGCGCGCTCGACGCGCAGGTCGACCTCGGCACGGCGGCGATAGGCGGCAAGGATTCCATGAGCGGCAGCTTTGAGGATATCCACGTCCCGCCCACGCTCATTTCGTTCGCCGCGGCAAAGGGGAACGTAAAGAACGTGATCTCGCCCGAGTTCAAGCATGCGGGCAGCTGCGTCTACCGCGTCACCGCGCAGAAGGACGAAAACGGTCACGTCAACGGGCGCGCCTACCGCAAGCTCTCCTTTATCATCTCTCAGTTCATAAAGCATGGTGCCGTTACCGCGGCTTACGTGCCCGGCAGGTTCGGCACGGCGGAGGCGCTCATCAAGATGGCGATGGGCAACGGGATAGGCGTAAAGCTCTTTACGGACGATATCTTTAAGCCGGAATACGGCGCGTTCGTGATCGAATGCCCCGCCCAGACCGGCATACACGATCCCGAGATCGAAATGGAGTTCATCGGCGTCACGATCGACAAGCCCGTCATAAAGCTTGCCGAGATCGCTGTGAAGCACCCCGATACGGAGCCCGTGCCGCTTGCCGACATACTCGCTCCCTATGAGGAAAAGCTCGATCAGATATTCCCCGCGGCGGCGAAGGCCGGCGAAATGCTCGAGGTCGAGTGCGCCGATAAGCCCTACGTCAAGCCCTTCGGCGTTTCAACGGCGAGCCCCAGGGCGGTCATCCCCGTTTTCCCCGGCACCAACTGCGAGTATGAGACCGAACGCCGCTTCAACGAGGCGGGCTTCGATACCAAGGTGGTCGTCGTT
>CAMZAY010000108.1 GCA_947304365.1 uncultured Clostridia bacterium
TTGACCATTCACCGGATGGTCAAAATTGCCTTCGGCAACCGTCAATGAACCCCAATGGGGAAGGCTTTTGGTTTGTCGCCGCGCCAGCGTCCTGCCTTCCCTTGGGCGGGTTTGCTGTCGTTCCTTCCCCTACTGAGGGGAAGGTGGCTGCGAGGTCATTTGACCGAGCAGACGGATGAGGTGGTGGTTGGAATGAAGTCAAAATAACCAGTAAATACAGAAATTTTTACCACCTCATCCACCCTCGCCTTGCGGCTCCGGTCCCCCTTCCCCTCAGTAGGGGAAGGGACAAGCGCCGGCACAAAGTCAACCAAAAGGCCCTCCCCGCAAGACATTTCCCGGCCGATCAAAACAACAAGCATGGTATGGAGCTTCCTCCGACGCCATGCTTTTTCTATGCCTCTCCGGCGCTCCCCGGCTTGACAGCAACAGAACAAATGTGCTATAATATTATCAGGGGGACGGAGAGGACCGTCCTCCGAATAAATTACAAGGAGCATTGTTTTGAAGGAACAATTTATAAAGATATTCTCATGGATGAAGGATCTGGGTCTTTCGTCGGAGGAGCTGGTGGTATTTGCCGTCATATACGCGTACACCGGGTTTCGCGGCAGCTTTGACGGGGACCCGGGCTGGCTCGCGCAGTGGGCGCGCGTCGGCGCGGCGGACGTATACGCCCTGCTCGAGGAGCTGTGCGTGAAGGGACTTATCGTAAAGGCGAGGGGCGCATACGGGAGCGTCTGTTACAAGAGCTGCGTTACGGGCTCCGCACCGAAAAAAGGGAGCGGCTTGAGAGGGACGGAGGGAGCTCCCTATAATATAAATAATAATATTATAGAATATTCTATAGAAAAAGAAATAGATAAAATACCTATAGAATATTCTATAGATCCTATAAAAAAGGATAACGATACGGATATAACGATAAGCGATACGGGATCAAAAAAAGCTTTTTCCGATACGAATGATACGAAGAATGCGCGAAAGAGCTTCATGATGGACAGGGAGCACACGGAGGAGCTTTTGAAGCTTCTCGCCCCATACACCAACGTGTTCGACGCGCCGTATGAGCTGCTGGAGGAAAAGGTGCGGATACTTGAAGAGCGAGAGGCAAAAAAGGAGCGTGCCGGAGGGTAAAGAGGGGGCAGAGCATATTGACAATCGAATAAAACCGCGGTATCATTCGGGCAGAAACCAACAAAGGAGATATCGAAAATGGTTAAAAAATTCCGCGTAAAATGCCCTTCCTGCGGTACAGTCCTCAACGTCCCCGCCGGCTCCGCCTGCACAAAGTGCGGGAGCGGCCTTGATTTTGAAGAGCCCGGCATGATCGAGATCTACCGAATGGGTAACTTCGTCGGCTCCGCTGTGGGTTACGGCATCTATCTCAACGATCAGCCAATGGGCCATGTCGCAGACAGGGAGAGCGTGTTCATACCCGTTCCGTACGGCACCTACAAGCTGCATTTCACCTGCGGCATGAACCGCAAGTGCAACGACCCCGTTTTCGAGGTCACGCCCGAGGATCCCCGTGTATGCGTCAAGGTGCACATCAAGATGGGCTTCATCACGAACAAACTCGTTGCCGAGCGCGTATCGCCCGACACGATGCCGAAAGTCGGCGAATAAGCGAGAATAACATAAGAGCCGGGACGCGTCCCGGCTCTTAAAGTATGCGGCTTGTTTTGAAGCGAAAGCCGTTCTCTCACATCCCGCGGATCGCGGCGAAACGGACGTGCGGCGAGACTATCTCAAGGTAACGGTCCATCTCCCCGCGGGTGGGCGCGGCGAAGCCCTTATAGAGCACGGTGTCGCGGTCCGCAAAGGGCTGGAGGAAATACCTCTCGGCGCCGTCGATCAGCTCGGCTATGCCGTAAAAGGAGCTTTCGTCGTGCAGGGGCTTTACGACGGTCGTGCGGAACTCGTAGGGGATCCTTCCCTCCTTGAGGAGCGCGGCGCTCTCCTTTATCGACTCGAGCGCCATATCCTCCATGCCGCAGGTGAGGGCGTAGCGTTCGAGGCTGTTCTTAACGTCCATCGCGGCGTAGTCGATAAGCCCTTCGCCGATCAGCGCGCGGAGCCTTTCCGGATGCGTGCCGTTCGTATCGAGCTTTACGGAAAAGCCCATCTCCTTAACGCGGCGGATTAGGGAGGGAAGCTCGCTGCGAAGGAGCGCCTCGCCTCCGGTGAAAACGACCCCCTCGAGCAGCCCGCGGCGCTTTTCGAGGAAGGAAACGAGCCCTTCGCCGTCCGTCACGGCGGGGGCGTTTCCCCACAGCTCGCTGTTGTGGCAGAAGGGACAGCGAAGATCGCAGCCCGCAAGAAACACCGTGCACGCGGTTTTGCCCGGGTAATCCAATAACGTGAGCTTCTGAAGCCCGTTTATGTCCATACAATTCATCGCCCTTCGAGTAATATCACTATGATTTTACCATCACCCGGCGCAGTTTACAATAAGCGAAGCGTTTTTTCACAAAAATCGTTGACGCGGGCGATCATTTTTGATAAAATCAATAAGATATATTAAACTCCGGCAGCCGTGTTTTTATTGACATTCCGCCGGACGGGCATTATAATAACCGGGTTAATAGTGTTAACCGGAGAGGGATTTATATGGATCTTTTTGATAAGTGTAAGAATCAGCTTGTGGAGGATATCCGCAGGGACGGCATCTACCCCTATTTTCACGAGCTGGAATCCAGGCAGGACGTTGAAGTCATTATGGAGGGCAAGCGCCGCATAATGCTCGGCTCCAACAATTATCTTGGGCTGACGGTGAACCCGCGCGTCATAAAGGCGGGCGTCGAGGCGCTCGAAAGGTACGGCAGCGGCTGTTCGGGCTCGCGCTTTCTGAACGGCACGCTCGATCTGCATATCCGGCTCGAGAACGAGCTTGCCGATTTCCTTCATAAGGAGGCGGTGATGACGTTCTCCACGGGCTTCCAGTCGAACCTCGGCATAATCAGCGCGATAGTCGGCAGGAACGATTACATGATCTGCGATAAGGAGAATCACGCCTCCATTTACGACGGGTGCAGGCTCTCCTACGGCAAGATGCTCCGCTACCGCCACGCGGATATGGACGATCTGGAGGAGCAGCTCAGGCGCGTGCCCGAGAACGCGGGCAAGCTCATAATCACGGACGGCGTGTTCTCCATGGGCGGCGACATAGCGAAGCTCCCGGAGATAGTCGATCTTGCGCACAAATACGGCGCGCGGGTCATGGTGGACGACGCGCACGGTCTGGGCGTCCTCGGCGAGAACGGACGCGGCACGGCGGATCATTTCGGGCTTACCGATCAGGTGGACATAATAATGGGCACCTTCTCGAAGAGCCTTGCCTCCCTCGGCGGATACATGGCGGGCGACTACCGCGTGGTCGATTACGTGCGGCACGCATCCCGTCCGTTCATATTCTGCGCTTCGATACCGCCCGCAAGCTGCGCCACCGCGCTGGAGGCGCTGCATATACTTAAGGAATCGCCCGAGCTGCCCAAGCGTCTTATGGCGCTCGCCGCTCATATGAGGAAGGGCCTGCGCGAGCGCGGCGTCGCCATCCGCGACAGCATAACGCCCATCATCCCCATCTATACCTACACCGCGGAGAGGACGCTCGTCAAAGCGAAGGAGCTTTACGACAACGGCGTTTACGTCAATCCCGTGCTCCCGCCCGCCACGCCCGCGGACGAGTGCCTGCTGCGAACCAGCTATATGGCCACGCATACCGAGGCGCTGCTTGACGAGGCGCTGGATATAATCGAAAAGGTCATCAAAGAGTGATCGGCGATCAACGCTCATCTGCCTGAACGCCTGCGTTCAGGCGGGTGAGTGACCGCAGAAACATAAATAAGAGGTGCATCATGCGTATCGTGATAATAACCGGCGCAACGAGCGGCATCGGTCTTGCCATGGCGGAGCTTTTCGCCGGTAAGGGCGACGCCGTTTACTGTCTTGCCCGGAGGGAGGCGCCCATCCCCGAGGGGGCGAGGTTCATCCCCTGCGACGTGACGGATGAGGACGCCGCCAAAGCCGCCGTGAACGAGGTGCTCTCCCGCGAGGGGAGGATCGACCTCCTCATCAACAACGCGGGGTTCGGCATATCGGGCGCGGTCGAATTCACCGACGCCGCGGATGCGAAAAGGCAGTTCGACGTCAATTTCTTCGGCATGGTCAATATGACGAAGGCGGCGCTCCCCGCTATGCGCAAGGCCGGCGGGGGCAGGGTGATAAATTTGAGCTCCGTCGCCGCGGTCGCCCCGATACCCTACCAGACGTATTACTCCGCCTCCAAGGCGGCGATCAACTGCTTCACCATGGCGCTCGCCAACGAGGTGAGGGCGCATAACGTAAAGGTCAGCGCGCTGATGCCCGGCGACGTGAAGACCGGCTTCACCGCCGCAAGGAAGAAGTCCCTCGCGGGGGCGGAGGAGTACCCCTCGCTCGAAAAGTCCGTAAAGCGGATGGAGCATGACGAACAGAACGGCATGCCGCCCGCCGCGCTTGCAAAAAAAGCTTACCGCATATCGAAAAAAGCCCATCCGAAGCCGCTGTATTCCTGCGGGCTTTCGTATGAGCTCGTCTGCGTTTTGATAAAGCTTCTGCCCTCCCGCTTCGCAAATTGGGTGCTCGGGAAGCTGTACGGGTGAAAGGAAAATCAGCAATTGGCAATTAGCAATTAGCAATTAAACAAGGAATTCCCGGGTGGGAATTCCTTGTTTTTATAATCGGATGAAAATCCTCCGGTTTTTCTAATAGATAACCCCCTCATCAGTCGTTCTCGCTTACGCTCGCCCGA
>CAMZAY010000109.1 GCA_947304365.1 uncultured Clostridia bacterium
CGCATTGTAAACGGCAAGGCTGCCCGTGGTCGCGCTCAAATTGAGCGCCTGCAGACCCTGTATGCCTTCAAGGCTTAAGGAGCCGGTAGTGGTCTTTGCGTTGAGTATCCCCGTGAAGCCCTCCGGCACGAAAAGCGAAGCGGAGCGCCTTTCCCTTGGGTAGAGGAACCCGAACAGCATGCCCCTATGCCTTTGCGTCACGGTAAGGGCTTCATCCGTCTCCTTCACTTCCCAGCGGACGAGGGCGTCGTTCGCGTAATACGTCACGCGTATCTTATCGTCCTGCGACTTCAATATGACGAGATCGCAGGTGGTCATATCGAGATCGATCTTTTCCTTCGAGCCGACGCCGAATTCCTTTTCGACCTTCTCCCACTCGGGAGCGGAGCCGACGAGCCTGAATTCGCGCAGGAGCTCGACTCCGAAGGCGACGCCGGCGGCGAGCACGATCACCGCGAGTGATATCAGAAGCACCTTCACGAAGGTCGGCATCCCGCGCTTTTTAAGCTCCACGCCGCGCTCCTTCGCGTCTGAAAGTATCTCCGCGGCGATGGTCTTTATGTCGCCCATCGCATAGACCGCCGCTTCCTCGGTCGCGCCGGATTCCTTGCGGTCCTCGATCAGTTCGTCGTAATAGGCGAGGGTCTTTTCCCTCTCCGAACGGGGAAGGGCGCCGAGCTCTTTCCCGAGCCTCTTTAAAAATTCTTTCTTAGACATGACTGCTTTCCCTCTCAATGTAATAATAGACTTTCATGATATCCTGCCATTCGCCGAGGAATTCGTTGATGCGCGCCCGCCCGTCGGGGGTGATGTAGTAGTATTTCCTCAGCCTTCCGTTATGCTCCATGCTCTTTACCTTGACGCATCCGTCGCTTTCCAGCCGTTTCAGGATGGGGTAGAGCGTGGATTCCGATATCGCCATGTACGGCTCGACGTCCTTTATCAGCTGATACCCGTACGTCGGCCCGCGCAGCATGGCCGCCAGCACGCAGATCTCGATCAGCCCGCGTTTCAGTTGTACGTCCATATATGATACCTCCTGACGAATTATACTATACAACGCATAGTATTATGTGTCAAGAGGCAACTCGTAATATATTTTTTATGTTTTTATAAGCGAATGGGGAAAGGGTTATGCAATTGTGGGGAAAGGGTTATGCAATATGCTTGAAATAAAGCTCGTTTAGGTATATAAGAATTATATATATGGTATTGTGTATCACTCGTTCATCGCCTGAGCGACCGCGACTGCGACGGCGACCGTCGCGCCGACCATGGGGTTATTGCCCATGCCGATGAGGCCAATCATTTCAACGTGCGCGGGGGCGAACGAAGTGAGCAGCGAGCTGCGCGAGCCGCAGCGGGTCAGCGCGCCGCGCCGCGAGAGGCGCGGAACCGCGATCACGCAACACCGAGGAAGTGCACCTGCGAGTCAATTCCGCAGCAACTTATACGAAAAAGCATGGTCAGAGATTATACTCCGAACCATGCTTTTGTTCTGTTATGGTATTGTGTATCACTCGTTCATCGCCTGAGCGACCGCGACTGCGACGGCGACCGTCGCGCCGACCATGGGGTTGTTGCCCATGCCGATGAGACCCATCATCTCGACGTGTGCGGGGACGGAAGAGGAGCCCGCGAACTGCGCGTCGGAGTGCATACGGCCCATCGTGTCGGTCATGCCGTAGGAGGCGGGACCAGCGGCGACGTTGTCGGGATGGAGGGTGCGTCCGGTGCCTCCGCCGGAAGCGACGGAGAAGTACTTCCTGCCGTTCTCGACGCACCATTTCTTATAGGTGCCCGCGACGGGGTGCTGGAACCGGGTGGGGTTGGTGGAGTTGCCGGTGATGGAAACGTCCACGCCCTCAAAGCGCATTATCGCGACGCCCTCGTTAACGTCGTCCGCGCCGTAGCAGCGAACGAGCGAGCGCTCGCCCTTGGAGAAGGCGTGCTCGTAAACGATGTGGAGCTCGTCATTGAACTGGTCGTAATCCGTCTCGACGTAGGTGAAGCCGTTGATGCGGGAGATGATGTACGCGGCGTCCTTGCCGAGTCCGTTGAGGATGACGCGCAGGGGCTTCGTCCTGACCTTGTTGGCGGTGGTGGCGATCTTTATCGCGCCCTCCGCAGCGGCAAAGGACTCATGCCCGGCGAGGAACGCGAAGCACTCGGTCGACTCGGTAAGGAGCATGGAGGCGAGGTTGCCGTGACCGAGACCGACGCGCCTTGTTTCGGCGACGGAGCCGGGAACGCAGAACGCCTGGAGGCCAAGGCCGATGTTCTTCGCGGCTTCGGCGGCGTCCTTCGAGCCGAGCTTTATCGCTATCGCGGCGCCGAGGGTGTACGCCCACTTGGCGTTCTCAAACGCGATGGGCTGGGTCTGCTCCACGATGGAGAAAACGTCGACGCCCTTATCCTCGGTGATCTTCCTGGCTTCTTCAAGGCTGTTTATGCAGTACCTTGCCATTTCGCCGTTGATCTTGTCTATCCTTCTTTCGATTCCTTCAAAAGTTGCCATATTCTTCACTCCTTGCGCGGGTCGATAACGCGGACGGCTTCGTCATAGCGGCCGTACCTGCTGGTGTATTTCGCGTACGCCTCGTTGGGCTCCATGCCCGCCTTGATGGCGTCCATCATCTTGCCGAGGCTGACGTACTCGTAACCGATTATCTCGTTATTGCTGTCGAGCGCGATGGTCTTGACGTAGCCCTCGCTCATCTCCATGTACCTGGGCCCCTTCGCCTTGGTGGAATACATGGTGCCGATCTGGCTCCTCAGGCCCTTGCCGAGGTCCTCGAGCCCGGCGCCGATCGAAAGACCGTTGTCGGAGAAGGCGCTCTGCGTCCTGCCGTAGATGAACTGGAGGAATATCTCGCGCATGGCGACGTTTATCGCGTCGCAGACGAGGTCGGTATTCAGCGCCTCGAGCAGCGTCTTACCGGGAAGTATCTCCGCCGCCATAGCCGCGGAATGAGTCATGCCGCTGCAGCCGAGAGTCTCGACGAGCGCTTCCTCGATGATGCCCTCCTTAACGTTGAGCGTGAGCTTGCACGCGCCCTGCTGGGGAGCGCAGGTGCCGACGCCGTGGGAGAGACCGGAGACCTGGTTGATCCTCTTGACTTTGACCCACTGACCCTCCTCGGGGATGGGAGCGGGATCATGCACGGCGCCCTTCTTGACGCAGCACATGTTCTGAACGTCTGATGTGTATTGCATTTAAACTCCTTTCGAAAGCCTTGCTTTCGCTTTCATTGAATATGTAATCCCCGATAGTTTACCAATAATTCGACCAAAAAACAAGCGTAAGTTTTAAAAAACAGGGTACAAATTCAAAAAAATATGGTACAATATCATGAATGGACGGTTTTTTGCGCTCCAAAGGGGCGAAGGCCGTTATAAAAGCATTAACGGGGGATCGGTGAATGTTTGCTTTTTTACTTGATTTCGGCACTGCTCCGGCGTTTGCCGCGGTCATCGCCGGGCTGCGTGTACTGCTCGGCGGGGCGGTCGTGCTGCTGCTTGCGGCGGATACGCTCCTGCATCTCACCGGCTGTTACTTAAGGCTCGACGGCTTGAGGGCGCCTACAAAGGTGTTCCTCGTCCCGTTCATACTCCTGCTCCATATCCTCATAGCGGGAGCCGGATACCCCTTCGTGATCGTCGGGCTGATACTCGGCTGGATCGGCGATATACTGCTTATCCCCAAAAACAACAAGCTCTGCTTCGTGCTCGGCGGATCGAGCTTCCTTATCGGGCACGGCTTCTATATTGCCGCCGCGTTCGTAAAGGGGCTGCCCCAGGCGGCCTTCGCGGTAAGGCCCGTCGCCGCCGCGATCGCCTGCGCGTTCGTGCTCGGGCTCGCGGTGCTCGCCTATATCTCGCTCAGGAAGAAGATCCCCGGCAAGATGAAGCTCCCCGCGATACTGTATCTCACGGCGCTTTCGTCCATGGCGGGCACGATGCTCGTTTCCGCCGTCGGAATGAAGGCGGGCGTCGCGCCGGTGCTGATGGGCGGGGGAGGCCTGCTCTTCGCGCTGTCGGATTATCTTCTCGGCTCCGGCCTCGTCCGCGCGTGGCGCATCAAAAACAACAGGCTTTGGGTCATGATAACGTACATTCTCGCGCAGCTCGGCATAGCGCTCGGCTTCGCGCTGCTGTAAAGGGGGACGCAAAATGAACGATCTCGTCATGTTCTATTCCCTTACGGGGAGGACGCATTATGAGGCGAAACGGCTTGCGGAGGAGCTCGGCGCAGAGCTCTATGAGGTAAGGGAGCAGCGCCGCCGCTCGCTTGTCTCGGCATACCTTTTCGGCGCGCATCAGGCAAGGAGAAGGGCGTACGTGCTTACGGAGCCGCTTGCACTGCGGCTTGAGGAGTACGACCGTATAGTGCTCATGAGCCCCGTCTGGGGCGGATACCCCGCGCCCGCGTTCAATGCGATGGTGAGGGAGCTCCCCGCGGGCCGGGAGGTCCGGGTGATACTCACGTCCGATTCCGGCACTGCAAAGGAGCTCGACGCACTCAAAGAACGCGTCGAGCGTCAGGGAGTGCGCGTCTCGAAGGTCGAAGTGATTAAGACCGAGGACCTTAAAAAGCGCGATCGGAAACACATGAAAAGGATGAAGGAGAAGGATAGGGGATAGGGAAGCGCGTGCATGCGTTTCGTTATCAAAAGAGATCATTTAGCCTCATCAGCGGCTTCCCCTCGAGGGGAAGCTTTTTGGTTGGTCGCTTCCGACTATTCAGCCTTCCCCGGGAGGGAAGGGGGACCGCGAGGAACGAGCGG
>CAMZAY010000110.1 GCA_947304365.1 uncultured Clostridia bacterium
ATATCTTTTTATACGTTGGCTTTTTTCAGGCTGAAAACCTGCATCTCCTTAAGTGGATGCACCCTTGCGGCCGAGCCTTTTTCGTTATTGTGTTACTTGTTGCCGAATATCCTGTATCCGCAGTAGAATACCGAGCGCCAGTAGGAGGTCTGGTACGTCCTGTAAACGACCTTGCCCTCGCTGGAGGAGGCGTCGATCATCATGCCGTTACCAACGGCTATCGCGACGTGGCCCTGATATGCGCCCATCTTGTAGACGATGACGTCGCCCGCCTTGATGTTGGACATGGAGTAGATCCTCGGATACCTGGTCGTGGTCCTCCACATGTACGAAGTCATGTAGCTTTGCTGCACGCCCGCTTTGTTCAGACACCAGTACACGAAGCCGGAACAGTCGAACGCGTTGGGACCCTTCGCGCCGCGCACGTACGGACAGCCGAGCTTGCTGCGCGCGATCTTGATAAGGTTGTTGATCTTATCCTGCGTGCTGCTTCCGCTGCCGCCGCCGCTGCCGCCGCCGGTGCCGCTCGAGGGCTTGGGCGTGGGTTTTGGCGTCGTGCCGGGTTTCGGCGTGGCTGTGGGCTTAGGAGTGGAGCTTACGGGCTTTGACGCCCTGATCGCGTCGTCGGAGAACAGCACCTGGAGCGTGTGCTTGCCGACGGTGCCGTCGACGGTGAGCTTATTGTTTTTCTGGAATACGCGGACGGCCTTCTCGGTGATCTCCCCGAAATAGCCGGTGACCTCGGAACGCTTCAGGTAGTTGAGCTTATAAAGCCTCTGCTGAACGCGCTCGACGTCGTCGCCGCTCATTGTGATCTCAAGCTTGTTGTACTTGCAGTTGGGGCTCATGAGCGCGGTCTTGGTGCTCGGCCCGACGTGCCCGTCGACTATGATATCGTTCCTCTCCTGGAAACGCTTTACGGCCTTGACCGTGTCCGTACCGTAAACGCCGTCCGGCTTGGTGGAAAGATAGCCAAGCTCATACAATCTGTCCTGATACTTCTTTACGTCCGGCCCGGAGGAGCCGTAGGAGAGCGCAAAGGGTATCGCATCCTCACTGTAAAGGCATTCCTTCGTTTGAGTGCCGACCATTCCGTCGACTTCAAGCGTGTTCTTTTCCTGGAAAAGCTTTACGGCGGCTTCGGTCTTATCGTCGAACACGCCGGTTACTTTTTCAAGGTAATCGAGCTCGTGCAGCCTCTTCTGCATTTCGGTGATATCCTCGCCCTCGTCGCCGAGACTCGCCATATAGAGCTTGGCGGAGTTGGACATGAGCAGAGAATAATCGTTTTCCTGTATCTCACCCGTGATCTCAAGGTTGGTGCGGCGCTGGAAGATTTTGATAGCAGCCATCGTTGCTGAACCAAGGTAATTGGTCGGCTCGTCGAAGTCCATATAGTTGAGCTCCATGAGCCTGCGCTGAATGTCATAAACGATGTCGTTCCTGTCGCCCTTTACAAGGTGCAGAGGAACGGGGGTGGGAGTGGGGTCCGGCGCCGCGGTGGGAACTGGAGTCGCCTTAGGCGTCGCCGTGGGGATCGCCGTGGGGATCATGATATAATCGGTCGGCACGGTGCTTGCTTCCTTACCGGGATTATCTTGAGCCGCCCTTTTGATAATGGGCACGAAAATGCAGAGAAGTACGATCAGGGCTGCCAGGGAGGACGCTCCAATAAGCACCGGCTTGGGGTGCTTTTTAACGAATTTGGAGACCGTTGCGAACCTGCACGAGATCCCGTCCAAGAGATCGCCGATGAAGGCACGCACCCTGTTTGATGACTTCAAGCATATCACCTCCGTTTCTTTAAGATCGTGGGTATTATACCACATCCTGTGTAAAAAAGAAATCAATAAATAATGACAAAAAGCCCGGAAAGCGGGCTTTTGGAGCAGATTTAACCGTTTCTTAATAATTTTACGGGCAAAAAACCGTTAAAAAACGGTTAATATTGTTAGCTTTTTTGAGCCTCGCCGAGGGGCTCTTCACCCTCCTCGGAGGGCTTTTTCGGCTTGGGATTGTTCTTCCCCTTGTGGTTGAAGCGCGCCTGCGCCTCCTTCATTTCGCCCTTGACGATCAGCTCAAGCGCCGATGCCGCGTCCGCGATCGCCTGCTTTACAAGGGGCTTTTCCTCTTCACTGAACGGGCCGAGCACATGCCCTATCATGCCGTGCGCAGCGCCGCCTATGCCCACCCTGACGCGGGGGAAATCGTCAAAGCCGAGCTGGTAGACGATGCTCTTCATCCCGTTATGCGTCCCCGCGCTGCCGGCTGTGCGCATGCGAAGCGTGCCCACGGGGATATCCGCGTCGTCGTAGACCACGATGAGATGATCGTTCGGGACCTTGTACCAATTCACAAGATCGCGCACCGCGAAGCCGGAATTGTTCATAAACGTCTCGGGCTTGGCGAGGACGACCTTTTCCGTGCCGATGCGCCCCTCGCCGTAGACAGAGCGGAAATTATGGCGCGCGATATCGATTTTGAACCTGTCGGCCAATACGTCAAGCGCCATATAACCCGCGTTATGCCGCGTATTCGCGTATTCCCTTCCGGGATTGCCGAGCCCGACTATAACGAACATACCATCATACTCCTCGGGACTGAAACGGACCTGACCGTCGTCCTTCTTTATAAATAGGTTTTTTATCCGGGAAAAAAGCATCATAAATAAAAACCCGGACGGTCGCCCGATTGAATTGAGCCGACCGTCCGACAGACCGTATTATCAGCCGAGGTATTCCTTGGGCTGCTCCTCGCCGTTCAAAACGCGGGTAGCGCCTGCGGCAAGAGCGGAAAGCTCGCCCTCGCCGGGGTAGACGAACACGGGAGCGATGAATTTGGAATGCTCCACCAGGTAATCGGAGAGCATCTTGCTGTAAGCGATGCCGCCGGTGATGAGCACGGCGTCGACCTCGCCCTTCAATACAGCCGCCATGGCGCCGATGTTCTTGGCGATATTGTACGCCATCGCCTCGTAAACGAGCTTCGCATGCTCGTCGCCCGCCTCGACCATCTTCTCAACGTCGATGGCGGAGTTGGTGTTGAAGTGCGCCATAAGACCGCCGTGACCTGCGATCATCTTGTTGATCTCATCGCGGGAATAGCCGCCGTCGTAGATAAGGTCGGCAAGGAGCCTTGCGGGGATAGCGCCGCAGCGCTCGGGAGTGAAGGGACCTTCGCCCATTATGGCGTCGGTAACGTCGACGATGACGCCCTTCCTGTGAGCCGCAACGGAGATGCCGCCGCCGAGGTGCGCCACGACGAAATTATGCTCCTCATACTTCATGCCGTTCAGCCTGCAGTGATAGCGGCATACGGACTTCTGATTGAGGCAGTGGAAAATGCAGTCGCGCTTTATCTGGGGAAGGCCGGTGATCTTGGCCACCTCGTCGCGCTCGTCAACGGTGACGGGGTCGACGATAAAGCTGGGCTTGCCATAGGTCTCGCCGAACGCCCTGGCGATGACGCCGCCGAGCATGGAGGCGTGACGCTGTGCGCTGGGAAGATTCTTGAGGTCGTCCAGAAGCTTATCGTTGATGGTGTAAACACCGCTCTTCAGCGGGCGGACGATGCCGCCGCGGCCGACGAAAGCGTCCATCTCGGAGAGCTTATAGCCGTGCTCCTCGATCAGCTCCTCAACGAGCTCCATTCGCATATCCTTCTGATCGTGGATCTGGGCGAACTTCGAGAGCTCCTCCTGGCTGTGACGGACGGTGCCCTCATAGAGCATGTCGTACCCTTCGTAAACGCCGACCTTGGTGCTGGTCGAACCGGGGTTGATAGCAAGAATGCGATACTTCTTTTCCATAAAACAGGCTCCTTTCGGATAAGTATTTTTTCCAAATAATAATTATAACGCTTTTGATTTGGCGAAGCAAGTATATTCGGCGCGTCACGCCCCTGAACCGAGGTTCTTTCTCGCGTATTGGAAAATGTACTGCTGAATGATCCCCGAGTATTCGCCGAGGGAGGATACCGCATCGTAAAGCTCGGCCTTCTTCGCCTTGTTCCCATCGAAGAAAAGCGCCTTCATAGCGCGGTCGATCCACACGTCGACGGGGAACGCGTCCGTATGCTGGAGCGAGAACAAAAGCACGCAGTCGGCTACCTTCGGACCAATGCCCGTGAAGGAGAGGAGTTCTGCTCTCGCCTCCGTCAGCTCCATATCCCGGAGCTTTTCAAGATCGTATCCGCCGGCGATCCGCTCCGCCGCGGCCTTTATGAAGGGCGCGCGGTAGCCCGTGCCGAGGGCGGTAAGCTCCTCTGCGGAGAGCGCGGCGATCCTTTCGGGCGAAGGGAAGGCGTAAAGCGTCTCACCCATAAAATCGACCGGCTCGCCGCATTTTGCGCACAGCCTCTCGACTATGCCCGAGATACGCTTGATGTTGTTGTTCTGCGAGATGATGAAGGAGATCAGCGCCTCGAACGGCTCCTGATTGAACACGCGGATGCCGTGCGCCTCCGGAAAACAGCAGTTAAGGCGCGGATCTGCGGCGACCTTCGCCTCGATTGAGGCGTAGTCCCGCCCCAGATCGAGGTAGTGCATCCACATAGCGGCGGAGGCGGGGGAGGCGCCGTTTATTACGACGGAGCTTCCCTCCCGGGTGAGGAGCGCGGGCTCGCCCCGCACGACGCCGAGCTGCCCGTCCCTGAACGGGCGCCACCTGAACGCCTGCCCGCAGGAGCAGCTTTTTTCAAGATCGAAGCAATCTATGCCGCCGAAAACGACGGCGTTTTCATCAAATCGAATATCCATA
>CAMZAY010000111.1 GCA_947304365.1 uncultured Clostridia bacterium
CTCTACGGGTTCGGGCTCGGTGGGCTCGGGCTCAGTGGGCTCGGGCTCAGTGGGCTCGGGCTCAGTGGGTTCGGGCTCGGTGGGTTCGGGCTCGGTGGGTTCGGGCTCAGTGGGCTGGGGATCATCCTGGTGGAGGTTGATAGCGCCGTTAGTGCCGACATAGGGGATGGGGGTAGCGGTGGTGCTGCCCTCGGGCATGTTCTTGAACTCAGAAACCTGAAGAGTGAGGGTCTGGTTCTCGGTGCAGTTCTCACTTACGTGGAACTTGATCTTGCAGATCGAGCCGCTGCCGGTGATGGGATAATCACCATGGGGGCAGATGATGCCGAGCTTCGCCTGGCCGGGAACGGAATCGATATCCTTGATAACGGCCCATTCGGCCTCTTCGGCGTCGTCACCGGAGGGGAAGAGATCGCCGTTCTTTATATCGGACTTCTTCTCGATGGAAAGGTTCTCGGGATCGTAATTGACATAGAGCGTAAGGATATGAGCTTCATAGTCGCCCTCGATCTCAACAGGAACCTCAACGTCGGTGCCGGGTTCAACATCGTTAATCGTCGCAACAGTGATCTGTACCTCACCGTCAGCCGCCGCGGGGATCGATACGAGAGCAAAGATCATGGCCGCCGAAATGAGGAGCGCGAGGAATTTCTTCATTTGGAATACTCCTTCCTGAAAATATTATTTGTAACCTGGTGCCGAATCGTGCGAATCGGGCCGGCAAGCGCCGATCGCCCAATAAGACAACGGTACACAATTACGGGATAAATATACCACATATCAAATCAACTTGCAAGTGTTTTCTATGCTATAAATAAAAAAAATTTTTGGAAAAATCCCCAAATCGCGGGCGGTCGTCGGAAAAGCACCGATACATAATGCTTTTTTCACATTTTCAGAGGGACAAACCGGAAAGAATAAAAAATCGTACGCTCGTCCGAATTTTATCGTACGAGCGTACTAATCATCCTGTTTTCTATTTCGGAAAGCCGTCCGTCGTATTTACGGCCCCGTTGGCGGCCTCAAACAGCGCTTCCGCGCCGTCAATGCCGTTTATAAGCGCCGATCCGTTTTCCTGCCCGAGGATGAAGCATGCGGTCGAAAGCGCGTCCGCCAGACAGGAGGTCCCTTCCCCCGCCGTATAGACGGAGACGGAGGCTGTGCCGACCGCGGGGAACAAAGTCTCCGGATCGATTATATGCCCGTACTCGACTCCGTCGACGGTGAAGCGTCTGAGATACGAGCCGCTTGTTGACAGACTGCCCGACGAGAGCCTGGCGACCGCGGAATACTCCTCCCCGTTGAGAGGATCGGCGATCCCCGCAAGCCACGGGCTGCCGTCCGGTTTAGCTCCTGAAACGAGCACCGCGCCGCCGCAGTTGAGCATAAACGGGAATCCGAACGGCTTAAGCGTTTCCGCCGCCCTGTCGGCCGCATAGCCCTTCGCTATCGCGCCGACGTCGACGCTCATTTCGGGGTCCGCAAGCGTTACGCTGCCGTTTTCAACGTCAATAAGTACGTCGTCTATGCCGCAGTGTTTCCCCGCTTCCTCAAGCGCGGCCCTTTCGGGCAGGACGGAGTTCTCTCTCGCCTCATGCCAGAGGCGCAGCACCGCACCCATGGCTATGTTGACCGCGCCGTTCGTCATGGCTTCATACTCCTTGCCGAGGCGCAGAAGCTCCATGATATCGTCCGGTACGGCGACGCTCTCCCCCGCGTGCGCGTTGACGTTGGCCAGATTGACTTCCCCTTCCTATTCATGATAGACGTCGAAAAGGCGGTGAAGCTCCCCGAACCGGGCTTGGACCGCATCCTTCGCCTCATTGAAAAGCGCAGCGTCGTCAGTGAAGGCGGTAAGCGTTATCACCGTATCGAAATAATCGTAAAAGACGGCCGTTCGCTTCTGCGGCTCCCCCGCGCAGGCGCACAGCGAAACAGCCGCTGCGCAAACCAGCGCGAGGCAAAGGAGCCTTTTTATTATATCAGAAGCTTTCATCCGCATTTTGCTTTTCCGTTTGAACGGACCGCCGATATTTCGGGCGGTCCGCTTTTCGTCATTTATCCTTTGTTTTTCCGTAGCCGTAGCCGGAGTACCCGCCGTAGCGTGAGTACCTGCCGTAACGGGAATATCTGCCGTAGCGGGAATATCTGCCGTAGCGGCCGTACCGCCCGTAGCGGGAATACTGTCCGTATCGGCCGTATCTGCCATAGCCGCCGTAGCCGTAACCCGAGCCGGAGGAATTCGCGCTGTTGAGGACATAGCCGAGGAACACCGCCTTGCCGTTCGAGAGATGGTTGAGGCCGTCGAGTATCCTGCTCTTCCTTGTGTACTCCTGACGGATCACGTAGACCACGCAGTCGGCAAGGTTGGAAAGGACTACGGCGTCCGCGATCACGGAGGCGGGCGGCGAGTCGATAACGATCAGGTCCACCCTGTCCTTCACCTCCTCGATAAACTCCTTCATCCTCTCGGTGCCCATGAGCTCCGCCGCCTCGTCCGAGGGCGTTTTGCCGTTTATTACGAGCAGGCCCTCGAAGGGCTCGTTGATGATATCGTCTATCGAAGCGAGGCCGCTAAGGTATTCGGCGATGCCCGCCTGCTTCTGGTTGGTAAGGTCGCCGAGCGCGGAGGGCTTCCTTATATCGCAGTCGAGCAGGGCGATCTTCTTGCCGGACATGGCGAGGCTCATTGCAAGGTTCGTCGCGATGGTGGTCTTGCCCTCGCCCGGCATGGAGCTTGCCGTGAGCAGCACGCGGTAGCCGTTCTCATCGCAGGCGCGCTGGGTGCGGGCCTTGAGGAGCCTGATCGAATCGGCGAAGCCCCTTGAGATATCGGGATCGGATATCTCGATCATACTGCCCTCGCCGCGGCGCTTTTTGCCGATATACGGCACCGTGCCGAGGCATTTCAGGTTGAGCATGTTCTTAAGGTCGTCCGCGTCCTTTACCGTGTTCTTGGTGAACATGGTTATTATCATCACGGCGAGCGCGGCGATGCACCCCACTATGACTCCCTTAAGCAGCTCCGTCTTATAGGAGATATCGTTCATCGGCCTCTGCGGCAGACCGGATTCCGAGATAAGCGTCAGCGTGGTGTTGCCGACGACGAAATCCGCCACGCGCGGATAGTTGTTCATCGCGGAATGCAGGACGTTGTAGGACGTCTGCGGCGTTCTCGAATAAACGTTGATCGTAAACAGATTCGTCTCTCCGACTGCCTCCGCCTTAATGGTCGCGGGGATCTCGTTAAGACCGAGGTCCTGCTGGATCAGGTTGTTGAGCACGTCGCTCCCGAAAATGTACGGGAACGTGTTTGAAAGCTGCTTCGCAAGATTCACCGAATAGGTAGGACTGCTGCGCAGGCTCGCATTGTTGACGTTGACCGTGAAGGTCGCGTTAGCGCAGTAGATCGGATTGAAGTCGATCCTTGCCTTGACGCAGAACAGCGTGCAGAACACGACCGAAAGGATTATCGGCAGCAGGTAAAGCCGCTTTACCGCCTCCAGAAGATCCTGGAAGAAATCCGATGCGCTCTTGGGCTCGATGTTGGCGGTGCCGCTCTTCCCGAACTCATAGGGCTGCCTTGCGGGCTCGCGGGGTTTCAGTTCTTCACTCACGGATCTCACCCCCTTCCGGGGACGTCCTTGAGGAATACCGGCCGGGCCCTGCCGTCCTGTATTCGCCGCCGTACTGCTTGTCGACGGGATCGCTCAAAAACTCGAGCGGGTATACGTTGTTGAATATGCAGCCGAGTATCTCCGTTCCGCTCTGGCTGACCGCCTCTATGCATTCGTTGATGCGCTTCGCCCTTGCGCCGCCCTGCTTGATTACGAGCAGCGTGCAGTCGGCAAGCTCCGCGAAGCATTCCGCGTCCGTCGCGATGGAGATCGGCGGCGTGTCGATTATAACGTAATCGAAGTACTCCCTCGCCCTTTCGATGAAATCGCTCATCTCGTTGGAGCCGATGATCTCCGTCGAGTTGGAGAGCGACGTCTTGCCCATGAGCAGGCTGAGATTAGGCAGCGAGTCGAGCGTGGGGATATCTGCCATGGCTGTGTCGCTCGTGATGACCTCGTTTATCGCCATGCCGCGTCTTATCCTTGTGTTGAGCACCTTGTAAAGCGCGGGCTTAAGCATATCGCCGTCCACGAGGAGCACGCGGTTGTTGTTCAGCGCGAGCGTTATCGCCGTGTTGGCGGCGCAGGTGGTCTTGCCCTCGTTCTCAAGCACGGAGGAGACCATCATGACCTTGTAGCCCTTTTCCTGCATCATGTGCTCGATACGCGTCCTGAACAGACGGTATGTTTCCGCAAAGCGGAAGCTCGTCGTGGGGTTGGTGATGAGCATGCTCGTCTTTACGCCCTGCAGCCTCGCGCGGAGGGTAAGGTTCTTACGCTCGTGATAGATCGTCGCAAGCGCGGGGCAGTCGACCTTGGTCTCAAGATCGCTCTCGGTCATCACGTTGTCGCTTACGATCGTGCCGATCACTCTGAGCGCCGCTGCGGCAGCCGCGGCTATGCCGGTAACGCTCAATATCGTGGACGCCTTATTGAGCTTTTCGACCGGCGCGGTGGGCACGGTGGGGGCCTTCAGCACATCGAGCACAACGTTGCCGAGCAGATTGTCGGAAACGATATTGTGGTATTTGATTATGCCGTCCATCTCATAGAACGCGGTCTGCGGAGAGCCCGCCTCCACGCCTATCTGTATGAGATTGGTATTGACAATG
>CAMZAY010000112.1 GCA_947304365.1 uncultured Clostridia bacterium
TCGGCACGGCTTGGGCGTCGACCGTCAAAAAATGCCGCAACGACAACGCGGTCAAGGGCACCGACCTCATCGGCGGCGTCGTAGGCGACGCGGCGAACACCGCGGTCTTCGAGTGCTACAACGGGCGCGACCTCACCACCCGTTACAGGACGGGCGGCATAGCCGGACGCATGGCGGGCGGCTCCCTTACGGATTCGTTCAACACGGGCGACGTCACCGCGCTCGAGGACGGCGGCGGGCTCGTCGGCTGCCTTGAAGGCGCGTCTGTCGATCGCTGCTACAACGTCGGCACGATAACCGTAAGAAGGGTCTCGGGCGGCGCCGCGGGACTTGTCGGCGGCGGCACGGTCGGCGGCTCCGTCTATATCGCGGACGGCTGCTGCTTAAACGGCAATTCCCTCGGGACAAGCCTTCCCCTTGCATTGTTCACGCTCCAAAGCTCGTATCAGGGCTTCGATTTCCAGTCGGTATGGCTCATCGATACCGAAACGGATTATCCCTTTGCGGAGCTTAAAAACGCCCGCTACACCGCTGAAAAGACGTTCGAGGTCGAACCTCCGGACGATCCGGATCCCACCGAGCCCGTCGATCCGACCGAGCCAGTCGATCCGACCGAGCCAGTCGATCCCACAGAGCCCGTCGATCCGACCGAACCCGTCGACCCGACCGAACCGCCCGAGCGCCTTCCCGGAGACGCCGACGGCAGCGGCGAGGTCAATGCGGAGGATGCGCTCCTTACGCTGAGGCTCGCCATGGGCATGATCGATTCTGTGCCGCGTCCCGATAACGCCGACGTAAACGACGACGGAACGATAGACGCCGCCGACGCGCTGGTGATACTCAGGATGGCGATGGGAATGGAAGCCGACTGACGACCGAAAAACATACTTGCGACAGCCCGCCGCGCCCAAACCGCGGCGGGCTTTTTAATTGCGCGCCGCGCAGCCCGGCCGCCGCCGTTCCGGCGCGCAAATATTGTCGTCAAACGCCGCATATCCTGTATCGACTGTTTTGTTCGGAGGTGGATGATGTTTGGCGCGATAATCGGTTTTTTAAAGGATCTCTTCGTATTTGCCGGCTGGGTGGATCCCGGCGGGACGTTCCCCAAAAAGCTCACGCCGGAGGAGGAGGCGAAGCTCCTTTCGCGGCTGGCGGAGGGCGACGAGGAAGCGAGGGACGAACTCATTGAGCGGAATCTGCGCCTTGTCGCGCACATCGCAAGAAAGTACAAGGCGCACGGGCGGGAGCTCGACGACCTGATACAGATCGGCTCGCTGGGGCTTATCAAGGCCGTTTCGACTTATGCGGAAGGCAGGGGGAAAAGCTTTGCCTCCTACGCGGGAAGGTGCGTCGAAAACGAGATACTGATGAGCATCCGCGCGGAACGCAAAAGGCGGGGCGAGGTCAGTCTTGAGGAGCCCGTAGGCGTGGACCGCGACGGGAACGAGCTCACTCTTGCCGACGTGTTGGGCACGGATGAGGACGCCGTTTTCGGAGAGGCGGAGGGCAGGATCTCCGCCGAAAAACTGCGCGGCGCGGTGGACGCCCTGCCGGATGAAAGGGAGCGAGGGATAATGATACTCCGCTTCGGCCTCGACGGGGGAGAGCCCCTCCCTCAGCGGGAGGTGGGCAGGCTGATGGGCATATCCCGCTCGTATGTTTCCCGCATTGAAAAAAAGGCCGTTTCAAGGCTTCGCACGGCTCTTGAAAACGAATTTTGAGACGGCGGAGCATGGCTGAAATACGGCGCTGAGCAAAACACGGATTTTTTATCGCATATAAATGTAGCAAAATTGTGAAAACAGCATTTTCACGCTTGACAAATAACCATTTCGTGGTATGATTTGATAGGTAGGTTTTATATTATATAAAGCCCAATTTTTCTAGGAGGAATGAAACCAATGACCAAAAGACTACTGAGTGCAGCCATTGCCGTTCTCATGGTACTCTCTCTCGTACCCATGAGCGTATTCGCAAAGGCTGACAACGGCACAGCTGTTAAGTCCGCCATGCGCGACGAAACGGCCGTTTACAAAAAGGTCACGTCTGCCGATGAGATAACGGAAGGTAAGTACGTTATCTACGGAAACTCTGTTGCTATGAACAACACTGTTACGAGCAGAAAAATGGGTGCGACAGCAGTTACTGTCACCAATGACACAATCACAGACCCCGCTGCTGCCATTGTTTGGGAACTTAGGGCTCAAGCAAACGGCAACTTTGCCCTTTACAATGAGGCAGCCAATCGGTATTGCCAGATCGGTACCAGCGGAAGCAACACCTCCCGTTTTGAGATGGTCAGCAGTCCGACTTATTATTTCACGGTCACGATCGCAAACAATGCTGTTGTTACCATGTCCTCTACTGCAACGGGAAACAGGTTTATCTATAGCTACGGTTCGGACTTCAGAGCATATTCTCCGCAGTACTATACCTCCAACATTTACCTCTACAAGCTCCAGGCTCCCGCCACCACCGAAGTCACCTACACCGGCGAGACCGTTGAGGTCACCAACCCCAAGGTGAACGACACCTTCGATTGGACCTTCTCCGTATCCGAGGCCGCCGCGCTTTCTGCGGGCACCTGGTACATCGATTATGATGAGAATTATCTCACCGCGACCGCGTTCGATTACAGCTGGGAGGGCGGTCTGTCCGCCCAGATCGGCGATTCACTGAATCCCCAGTCCGACTCGTTCATGATGAGCTATAACCTTGCCGACGTTGTAAACGGCAACACGATGCTCAAGTGCATGCTCAATCTCACCTCGAACACTTATAACGGCGTCAACGACGCGGGCAAGCTCGCGAGGATCACCTTCAAGTGGACGGCCGTTCCCACGGAGAGCACCACTCTTGCCATGCCCATCGAGGTCGTTAATTCTTATTGCGGTATCACCGCATCGGGCGTTCAGCATGATCCCATCAACACCGTTCCCGGCGCTGTCAACGTAACGATCGACGCTTCCGCGGCCACACCCGTCACCTACACCGGCGATAAGCTCGAGATCACCGATCCCGCTGTGAACGACACATTTGATTGGACCTTCTCCGTATCCGAGGCAGCCGCGCTTTCCGGCGGTACCTGGGTCATCGATTATGATGAGAATTACTTCGCGGCGACTGCGTTCGATTACTCCTGGGAGGGCGGTATTGCCGCCGCTATCGGCGAAGCGCTCGAGCCCACCTCCGATGAGTTCATGATGGGCAACAACCTTAACGACAACGGCACCGTCAGGTGCATGCTCAACCTCCTCTCCTTCGACCACAACGGCATCAACGAGGGCGGTAAGCTCGCGAGGATCACCTTCAAGTTCATCGCCGTTCCCGAGGAGACCACCACGATCCCGATGCCCATCCAGGTCGTCAACTCCTACTGCGGTATAACCGCCGGCGGCGTTCAGCACTATCCCATCAATGTTGAGGACGGTGAAGTCAAGGTCATCATCAACACCGTGGAGCCCACACCCGAGCCCACTACCGAACCCACACCCGAGCCCACTGTCGAGCCCACCACTCCGCCCGAAGTTCCCTCCGTCACCATCACCGGTGACACGACGGACCGCAAGGGCGATGCAGTCGACACCACGTTCGACTGGTACCTCAACATCAGCGAGGGTTCCGATATGTACGCCGGTCAGTGGTTGGTCAAGTACGATCCCACCTATCTGACCGCGACCGCTGCCAGCGGCACCTGGACCGGCGGTCTTTTCAGCCAGATCAACAACACCTGGACTTCCGGCAACCCCACCTCCGATAAGATCGCCGTTACCATCAACAGGGCTTACACCGGTCTTGGCGACGGCAACACCTATCTGTTTATCGGTCTCGGCCTCAGCCTCGACAATACGCATCTGTTCTACGGCCTCAAGGCGGGCGGCCAGATGGCGCGCGTCACCTTCAAGTGGGTCGCGATCCCCGAGATCAGCGTTCTCTCCCATGATGCGGACGGCTATTATATGCCCCTTCCCATCACCAACGTCATGTCGTCTTACGTTGTAAACGATAACGGCAACTATGTTTCGGCCGATTATCCCGAAGCCAACGTTACCCTTGTCGACGGTAAGATCTACATCGGCGAGGAGCCCGTTCAGACCTACACCGTAACCTTCAAGGATTGGGACGGCGTAGTTCTCGACACCCAGACCGTTGAAGCCGGTCAGCCTGCCACCGCGCCCGCCGCTCCCACCCGCGTTGGCTACACCTTCATCGGTTGGGACGTTGACTTCTCCAACGTACAGTCCGATCTCACAGTTACCGCGCAGTACACGATCAACACCTACACGATCACGTTCGTGAACTATAATGGCGAGATGCTGCAGACTGTCACCGCCGATTACAACCAGACCCCCGCTTACACCGGCGAGACTCCCACTAAGCCCGGCGACGCTCAGTACACCTACACCTTCACCGGCTGGGATCCCCAGATCGTTCCCGCAACGGCTAACGCGACCTACACCGCGCAGTTCGAGGCGACTGTCAATAAGTACAACATCAAGTTCGTCAACTATGACGGCACTGTCCTCCAGCAGGGTATGGTAGCCTACGGCGAGACCCCCGTTTACAGCGGCGAGACTCCCGCTAAGCCCGGCGACGCTCAGTACAGCTACACCTTCACCGGTTGGTCGCCCGCGATCACTTCTGTTACCGGCGAAGCCACCTACACCGCTCAGTTCGAGACGACTGTCAATAAGTACGTCATCAAGTTCGTCAACTATGACGGCA
>CAMZAY010000113.1 GCA_947304365.1 uncultured Clostridia bacterium
CAAGAATAAGTAATCAAAACCCAAAAGATCCCCCGGCTTGGCCGGGGGATCTTTTGCGTTAAACCATTTCACAAAAGCGCGATCAGCTCACCGCTGCGGGAAGCTTTGGATCCTTCGGCACCTCGACCACTGTCTCGGCTGCGGGAATGCCCGCGAAGAAGTAATCGTAGAACCATCCGAAGAAGTCTCCGCTCATTGCCTGTAGTATCCTCGTAAGATTGAGCTTGATGCCGTAATGTAACGCGTCGAACAGATGGAGTGTGAAGCAATAGTACACGAATCCATCCTCGATCACAAATTTTGAGGAATCGTACGCCTCGCGCACCTTATCGAAGCCTTGTCCGACAAGACCGTTGATGTATTTTTCCACAACGTCTATGACCTTTGCCTCAAATACCTTGTCGTTCGAATATCCCGCGATCTTGCGGAGATCGCCGTGAAGATCGAGCGAGTCGTTCAGCTTCTTCTGCAGGGTATCGAAGCTCGTCTCCTTGAAATAGCTTGCGATCTTCGGCCCGATCTTCTCCTGGAAGGTCTTGCTGTTCTTGAGCCATTTGCCTATCAGCTCGCCCGCCTTGGATTTGAGCGCGGCGCCCGTCATATCCTTGAATGCGTCGCACAGCGAGCCCCAGATATCCGATTCGCCCTTTTCGTTAAGTTTCAGAAGGTAATTCTTCATAGCGCAGTAGACGAAGTAGCCGCCGAGCGTCGCCGCCGCCTTTTTCCAATTCGTCAGGTCTATGGCGTTTGAAACAAGGTTGTCGCCCGCCGCCGCAAGATTCTTGGAGAACTCGAAGCGCTCCATTATGCTCATGTCAAGGCTTTCACCGTTGTTGACGGCGGCGATGACCTCACCGATCGCGCCGGCGGCAAAATCCTTAACGGGGGACAGCAGCGCGTCGGCGACGGGTCCCGCATAGGCTGTGATGAGGAACGAGAACGCGCAGTCGCCGGCAAATTTCGTCCACTCGAGAACGTTGACGATCACGTTGTACATCGTCGCCTCTGCCTGATCCCTCGACTGCTGCGTGGTCCAGTAGGCCATGTACTCGCGCAGTATCCATTTGCTGACGAGACGCAGCTCCTCGACGGAGACCCTGGGATCGGTCGCGCATTCCTTCATCTTCTCCAGCCACATATCCTTGTTTTCCGGCAGTGAGAATTTCTCTATGCGGCGCTCGAGCTCCTTATACTCCTTCTCCCAGTCGCCCATGGGATCCGGATCCTTGCCGCGGAGCCTCAGCGGTATCTCGGCCCTGTAGGTCTTTCCGTCATATTCCGCCGAAGCGGGCAGTATGACCATGAAGAAGGTCCCGTCCTCGGGCTCGCTCAGGTTCGCGTTCGGTTCAAAGTCGAAGACGACTTTGTCGTTCCATTCGCCCCACGCTTCCTTATACTCGTATTTCTCGGCAAGGGCCTGCTCCTTGTCGGTGCGCATGCCGAGACCGCCCGCGCCCCTGAGCTTTTCAAAGCTGTACTTCGCTTCCCCGGGATCTATCACAGCCTTATCCCCGTCCTTTACAGCGAGCGTGAATTTTATCTGGCTGACCTGCCATTTCTTGTCGAGATCGCCGACGTGATCCTTTTCGTGTGCCCGGACGCGGATGTATTTTACGCCGTTCTTCTCCCCCTCCTGATCCGAGGCGATCGTTATGCCCTCAGGATAGAGACTCACCCCGACGTGGCCAAGCACGGGCTTGCTCTCACCTTCGACATTCACGCGGATATCGAAGTTCTTCTCCGAAGCCCTTGCGAACAAGTCGTGCTCGGGCTGTGCGGATGTGTTGTTCCTGACATGCATCTTGTAGACAGTCGGGGTGCCGGTCGGCTCGAAGCTGACGTCGAATTCACCGGTATCGACGGCGGATATGTCTTCGATCGAGGGCGTTTTCGTCGCGTCCTCTATCATGAAGAGCCTCGTATATGTGAAGCCGTCGCCGGGGATGGCGTTTATGCCGCAGTTCTCGTGATAGGGAACGTATCCCTCGGGAGTCTCCTCCATGAATTTGAGCCTCGGCCCGTCAACGACGCGGAATACTACCTTGTTTTCAAATGTGCCTCCCTCTCCGTTGAACGTAAACACGATGCTCGCCGAATCCTCGGAGTACTCCTCGGGCACGCGCACCATCGCCTCGACATACCTGCCGGAAAGCACGGCGCTTTCGATATTCATCCCCTCTCCGGAAACGGATATCATGGCCGTCAGATCGTCCCTGTCGTGCTCCGCGCCGTTCGCGTCGATCTCCGCCATGCGGGCGCGTATCACGGAAGGCTTATCCGCACCTCTTCGTATCGCGTCGCCGAAGTCCTTCTGAACGTACATCTTATACGTGCTGTGCTTACCGTCCTCGTCGTCTCCGCCTCCGCTCGAGACAGCCGCCGCGCCCGCTATCGCCGCGCCCGCGCCGAGCACGCCTATCACTATCGCGGCGGGCACAGTCACGCCCTCATCCTCGCCGGGATCCTCCCCTGCCTCATGTGTGGTTCCGGAATGGATGTTTCCGGGCTCCTCGGTCGTCTTCGTCTCCGCGGCATGATATGCAGGGGATATCTCGGGCTCCTCCCAGCTTGTTTCGAAGAACGAGCGCCAGCTGCGGAGCTGCCTGACGAAATCGTTCGACTTAAGCTCCTCCCATTGTGCGCGGTATTCGGAGATATAACTCTCGTAGTCTCCGTAACCCGAATCCTCGATGTCATGCAAGTAGGAATTACGCTCGGAACAGAAGATCTTAAAATAAATGTCTTCCAATTCCGGTGCATAGAAGAATACATACTCCAAGACTTCTTCCAATTCCTCGATATAATGGCCGGATACAGTCAGATCCAGGGTTATCTCATCATCCTGATCGTATTCAACCGTGCGTTTTTTTGACAATATCACCGCAATACCGTTTTCAACGGGCTCCGTGCTCACGGAATAGTCATAGATATCGGTCCCTTCACGGGCGATGAGCTCCTCCCATTCGGTCTTTTGCGCCTCCGCGGCAGCAGCTGCGCTCTCTTCCTTGGTATTCTTTCCTTCCACTGCGAGCATACTTACGCTCGCGCCGACTGAATAATGATATCCTATGGCGTTCGTCTTCCGAATGGGCTGGTTGTAGGCATTCCGATAGGTGGTATGCTCATCATACAACTTATCCCATGAAGCCTCATATTTGTCTCCCCAGAACTGGCCGGCCCCGTCATACAGCTTATCGGGAAGGCGGAACTTGACGTTGGCCGATTGGACGTAGAGCGGATGCGACCTTGATGAGTCTGCGTTCCATCCGGTGTATTCGGCAGATCCGTCAAGCATATAGCCCTGCGGGAACGATTCCTTGGCGGAAAGATCGGACGTTTTGACTTTCATGAACCAGCCGTCCTGCTTGAATTCCTCAAACGGGAAGGCGCTTGCGGCAAGCACCGGAATGCTCAATATCGAAAGCAGCATCAGCGAAAGCAATAACCCTGCAAAAAGCTTCTTCATTGTGCGGCCGCCTCCTTTCCCTTATTAAGAACGCCTGCTGCCTTCAGGATCATCATTACAGCCCCTCCTAAGACAAGTACTGCGCCAAGTATTATCAGTATGAGATCGATATCGGAAAGACCTATGAGCGAGGAGACTCCGAAGCCCGAGGCGAGGCCGGATATGAAGTCATGCGCGCCTTTGCCCGTATTCCCGCTGCTCTTTGAGCCGAACGATCCTATGAGCTTTTTGAGGAAGCCGTTCCTGTTCGCCGCCCTCGCGGAAAGATACGAGGCCGCCGCGCCGCCCATAAACGCGGTGCGCGCTGCACCGCCCGAAATGAACAGGAAAAGGAAAAAGGCGACTCCTGCCCCAAGCACGTACGGCCAGACGTTATTGAGATCGAAGCCGAAGGCTCCCTTGAGTGATTCGCCGAACGAACGCTTTTCGCTCTTTTCCTGCGCGGTAAAAAGACCGGTGAGCGAGGTGACCGCGCCGACTAAAGCGCCCTTTCCAATGAGACCGCCTATCGCGCCCAATACACCGCCGTTCACGCCACCTTCGGCAAAGGTCAGGAATGACGCTGCCCTGCACGGAACGGGATCGACGCCGAAGGCCCTTAACAGCAGCAATACGAGCCAGATTACCGCAAGCACTGCCGCCGGGATCAGCTTTTTGGGATCCTTGAATAGCCCGCCTATCGACGAGATCAAGTTCTTTACCCCGACGCCGATCGTTTTGAACGGCGATAGCTTTTCAGCCGCCTGTTTGACGCCCGGCAGGCCGAACGCCGCTTCGCCGATCAGTTTGGAGGCTGTTGACTCGGCGCACTCGGGGAATGTTTCCTCCGCCTTCGGGGTCTCTTCCATGAACGGCTCTGCAGGCGCAGGAGCCGTTTTGACGGCATAACCGCAGTTATCGCAGAAGTCGGCACCCGGTGACAGCTCGGCCCCGCAGTTTACACAAAAGCTTTGCATATTGTTCTCCTTTTTTTCTCAGAATAGTTACAAAAAGCTGCGCCCAATGGTATGACCGGAGCCTTGCTGTGGATATTATACCATATACTATTTAGTATATCAATGCGCGTTTTATAAGCCATTCAAGTTTTTTCCTTTGTCGTGCGGGAAGCTCTTCGCAATGAACCAGGATCAGTCCGTCCGCGAGATGATCAACGGCCGCTTCACCGTTAAGAAGTTCGTCCGTTACGAGATGGGCGAGGGCCTCCAGAAGCGCGAAGA
>CAMZAY010000114.1 GCA_947304365.1 uncultured Clostridia bacterium
CGCTCCGATCGGGAAGCCGAGCTCCATGCCCATGTAGGAGATATAAGAGGCAAGCTTCTCCTCCGCCGATACGCAGGCGATGAATTTGCCGAGCGTCGAGCCGATCATATCGAGGTTGATGTTGAGCGCGGTATCCTTGAGCTCGTCCTCATGGTCCCTGACGTACGCCTTGGAGCCCAGGAGCCCCCTCTCCTCGCTGCCGCAGAACACGAAGCGAAGCCCGTAATTGAGCTCCTTATCCTTGAGCGCGTCCATAACGCCGAGGAGCCCCGCGCAGCCGCTCATGTTATCGTAAGCGCCGTGGGAGAGCGCGGTGGAATCGTAATGCGCGGTAAGCGTTATGAATTCGGGACGCCTGCCGGGGATCTCCGCAACGGTGTTATGGGACTCGCCGTCGAACTCCCTCTGCTTAATGACTATCTTCGCCGTCTTCGCGCCGGACTTGACTATCTTCGCGGCGGTCTCTATATGGATCATCGCCGCGAGCACCTTGCGCTGTTCGCCGACGACGTGCTCCCTAAGATCCCTTTCGTCGATATCGCGGTTGGGATAATTCACGTTGCCGTATCTGAACAGGATCGCCTTCGCGCCCGCCTCCATGAGGTCCTGATACGTGAAGAAGCCGATCCCCTGGGCGTCCATGAGCACTATCTTATCCTTCGCTCCGGCGATGGAGAGCTTATCCGTCGAGGGCATATAATAGAGCTCGCCCTCCGTCTCGCCGCTGCCGCAGTTGAAGAAGGGCTTTGCCTCGATCTCGGCGCCGTCGATATAGACGTGCGATTCCTCTATTTCCGCCATAGGCACGCGGAAGCCCTCTATGCGGGCGTTAACGCCCATCGCCTCGCAGCGCGCCTTTAGATACTCCGCAACGCGAAGCTCCTCCGCCGTGCCGCTCCTGTGTACGAAATCGGTATCCTTGAATATCTGCAAATACTCGTTCTTGTCCATAGCATCCTCCGTTATCAGGGCGCTTGCCCGTTTTGTGATATTATATCATTTTTCGCATTCTGTTTCAAGCGGTACCGGCATATTATCCCGCATGGACGCATTGGGTCTCGTTACGGCTTTCATGATGCTTTCGGCGGGCGCATTCTTATCGGCGCGGCTGGGCTTTTTTCAGTTCACGCATTTGGGAAGGGCGCTCGCCGCCCCGTTTGAAAAGAGCCGGAACGGCGCGGGAGTGACGCCCTTCCAGGCGATGGCGACGGCGCTCGGAAGCAGCGTCGGCACGGCGAACATAGCGGGAGTCGCCGGGGCGATCATTTTGGGCGGTCCCGGCGCGGTGTTCTGGATGTGGGCGGCGGGGCTATTCGGCATGGGCACGAAGTTCTGCGAAATAGTGCTCGCCATGCTGTACAGGAAGTCCGGCGCGGAGCCCGGCGGCGGGCCGATGCTCTATATGGAGCGGGGGCTCGGGCGCTTCGGAAGGACTCTCGCGAGGCTTTTTTCGTTATTCGGCTGCTTCTCCGCGCTCTTCGGAACGGCGCTCGTGCAGTCGAACACGCTTGCGCTGGCGGCAAACGGGCTTTTGGGGAGCCTAGGCGCGCTTCGCCCCTCCGCGGCGTCGTCGATCGTTATAGGCGTTTTGACCGCGCTCCTTGCCGGGGCGGTGATATTCGGCGGAGCAAAGCGGATCGGGCGCTTTTCGGAGCGCGCCGTGCCCGTTATGGCGGCGGCTTACGCGATCGTTTCGCTCGCGGCGATATTCATGAACCGCGCGCGCCTTGCCGGGGCGTTCCTTTCGGTCGTCCGCGGCGCGTTCGGCATACGCAGCGCGGCGGGAGGCTTCATTGGCGCGGGGTTTATAAGGGCGATGAAGGTTGGCGTTGCGCGCGGCGTCTATTCCAACGAGGCGGGCGTCGGCTCCGCGCCGATAGCGCACGCCGCGTCAAGCGAGACCGATCCCGTAAGGCAGGGGCTGCTCGGCGTGTTCGAGGTGTTCGCCGACACCATTGTGATGTGCACGCTGACCGCGTTCGTGATACTGACGAGCGGGCTGGACTTTTCCGCTTACCGGGACGGCACGGCGCTCGCGTTCGCCGCGTTTTCTCATCCCCTTGGAGCGAAGCCCGCCGCGGTGTTCCTCTCCGCCTCCGTGCTGCTTTTCGCCTTCACCTCCATAGTCGGCTGGGAGTACTACGGCGAAAGATGCTTTTCGTACCTTGCAAAAGGCGTTAGCGCGGCGCCGTTCCGCGCGGCGTTTTTACTGCTCATCCCCGTGGGGGCGGCGGTCGCTCCGGCGTTCGCCTGGCGCGCGGGGGAGCTCTTCAACTACCTTATGGCAGCTCCGAACGTAACGGCGCTGCTGCTTCTCTCCGGGAAGGCCGCCCGTGAAGCGCGGGCTTATAAAATGTTTGAAAAATCCCGCAAAAGGAGTTATAATAAAGGGTGAAAGCAAAATAACCCGGAGCAGTATGGCAAACAAGATAAACGGCAATTTGAACGGCGTCAAGGGCACCGTCATCGAAAGGATACGGTCGCTGTACGACATTAAAATGGGGCTGAAGGAATTCGCATCCTTTGAGCTTATTTCACTTATGGCCCAGCTCACCGGCGAGATCGGGCGGGAGATATCCGTCTATATCTCGCGCGATGGGCGCATAGCGGACGTTTCCGTCGGCAGCGACAGCACGGTGGAGATGCCGAACATCCGCCTCGTCAGGAACGAGGACAGGCTTTGCGGCGTGAGGTGCCTGCACACCCACCCCAACGGGGACGGGCGTCCTTCGGGAGTCGACCTCGGCACGCTGCGCTCTATGCTGCTCGATTCCATGGCGAGCGTGGGCGTTACTGACGGCAAGCCCACGCAGCTTTACGCGGCGTTCCTGGGCGACGTTGACGACGAGGGCAAGCGCGAGGCGCTTGTTTACGGGCCGCTGCGTCCGTACAAGCTCCCCAACGCTGCGCTGATGGCGGAGATCTATATCTCCGACGACCGATTCCGTTCCGTCACGAAGGCAGTCCGCGATACGGAAGCCGAAAAGGCGATACTCGTCGGGATCGATTCCGGCGAGGGTTACGACACGCTTGAGGAGTTGAAGGAGCTTGCGAAGACCGCCGGCGCAGAGGTCGCCGCGAAGGTCGCCCTCTCCAAGCGCCCGATAGACAACGCAACGTACATCGGCTCCGGCAAAGCGGAGGAGCTTTCGCTCCTCGGAAGCGAGAAGAACGCCGACCTGTTCATATTCGATGACGAGCTTTCCGCAGTGCAGCAGCGCAATCTTGAGGAGATTCTCGGCTGCGCCGTCATCGACCGGACGACGCTGATACTTGATATCTTCGCCTCCCGCGCGGAGAGCCGCGAGGGTAAGCTGCAGGTGGAGCTTGCACAGCTCAAATACCGCCTCCCCCGCCTTTTGGGGCAGGGACAGGTGCTCTCCCGCTTAGGCGGCGGCATCGGCACGAGGGGTCCCGGCGAAAAGAAGCTCGAGATAGACCGAAGGCGCATCCGCCGCAGGATCTACGAGCTTGAGGAGGAGCTTAAGGAGATAGAGAAGCAGCGCGGCGTCCGCTCCGAAACGCGCCGCAGCGGAAGGACTCCCCTCTGCGCGCTCGTGGGCTATACCAACGCGGGCAAGAGCACGCTGCTCAATTCGCTTACCGACGCGGGCGTGCTTGCGGAGGACAAGCTTTTTGCGACGCTCGATCCCGTCGTAAGGCAGATAGAACTGCCCGGCGGCACGAACGTGATACTTTCCGACACGGTCGGGTTCATAAACAAGCTCCCGCACGAGCTTATAAACGCGTTCCGCTCCACGCTTGAAGAGGTCACGCGGGCGGATATAATACTCCACGTGATCGACGTTTCATCCGATCATCACGACGCCCAGATGCGGGTCGTCGAGGAGGTGCTTGCCGAGCTTGACGCCGGGAACGTGCCGAGGATAGACGTGTTCAATAAATGCGACCTTTTGCCCGAGTTCCCCGAGCAGAGGAACGACACGGGCGAGCGAAGGCGCGCGTTCATCAGCGCGAAGGAAAAGATCGGGCTCGAAAGCCTGCTTGCCGCGGTGGAGGAGCTTATAAATTCCCGCAAGACCGAGATAGATACCGTTATCCCCTACTCGAAATACGAGGCGGTCAGCTTCATCTACAAGACCGGCACGGTAATCGAGGAGGAGCACACCCCCGAGGGGACGCGGATAAGGGCGTATCTTGAGGAAGCGGATCTCGGTCAGCTTAAAAAACTGCTTTCTTGAAAAGGGATTGGGAGGCGATCCATGAATACGAAAATAATCACGATTGAGGGCATCGACGGCAGCGGCAAGACCGTGCAGTTCGAGCTGCTCCTCAGGCATTTGAAGGAGATGGGCTATACCGTCGAGACGCGCTCTTTCCCCGATTACGAGGCGTTCTTCGGCAAGCAGGTGGGCAGGTTCCTCTCCGGCGAGGACGGCGTTTTCGCGACCGACGTCGACCAGAAGAGCATGGCGCTCTGGTTCGCGCTCGACAGGTTCGAGGCGTTCAAGGGCTGGCGGGACGGCGAGTACGATTTCCTCATCATCAACCGCTACGTGCTTTCGAACGCCGTTTATCAGAGCATAAGGGACAGGGATATAGGCAAGCCCGATCTTATCGACTGGGTGTTCGAGCTTGAGTATGAGCATCTCGGTCTTCCCCGCCCGGCGCTCAATCTCTTCTTTGACGTGA
>CAMZAY010000115.1 GCA_947304365.1 uncultured Clostridia bacterium
CCTTGCGCCATAGCCTCGGATAGTAGCGGTACGTTTGCCTCTGCCGCCTCTTTGGCTGTGCCGCCGCTGTAAACGTCGTCTACTAGCACCTTGCCGAGCCAACCGACGCAAAGCGGGCAAGCGTCCTGCCTCTTGTTTACGCGCACGGTATGTATGCCGTACTTGTCGTGTACGTCGCCCTCTCCCATGAGATAGGCGCGTTTCTGCCCCGTTTTCATAGCCATACGGGCATACTCCGCTATATTGTGCTTACTGCCGTTTTTATAAGTGATACATTGTATGCCGTTTTTTAGGAAGTCCTTTGTTGCCATGTCTACGGCTTTTTCATACGTCGCACCGGTCGCGCTATACATTTGCGCGTCGAATATGATACGGCGGTACTCGTCGTTCGCCTGCCGTAGCATAGACCACTCGCCCCGCGCAAAGTCCGCACGGGTCGCGCCTACCATGTGCTCGAGCCTGCCCGCGTTGAGCCCGAAAAAATCGCCCTCTATGGGTTTGCCCTTTGCGGTGAACTTGCCCTCTTGTATCTTTTTTAAGAGTTTCGCCTCCTCGGCGGTGCCTGCGTCGTTATAAGCGGTATGAAACGCCTCGGCTATACGGTCGTTTATCTCGGTGAAATCGCCCGCGAACATAGCGGGGGTGGCTTTGCGGTACGCCTCTAATTCTTTCAACTGCAATACTTGCCATTGTTCCCAATTAAAGCCGTACGCCTCCTCCTCCGCTCTATGTCGTGATAGGTTTCTCATCATGCTGTCAATGAGTTCATTCTCTACCCTTTTGAAAGCCTTTGATACGTCATAATCTGCGCTCATATCAGTTAATCACCGCGCCCGCCTGCTCTGCGCTCTGCGACTGCAGGTATTGCGCCCATATATCCTCACTTACTGCGGGCTCCTCTACGGTATAGCCCTGCTCCTCTTTTAGCCGCGCGACCTCCTCGGCTTTCCACTCGGCCGTTTTATCGTCGCCGTATAACTCCTCTACGCAAGCCTCGATAGAAAGTATACCTTGTGTACGTCCTTTGCCTATCGTTTCTATTTGACTTTCAAAACTCGGGTTTGCGTAGTCTTGGAAACTAACCGTAACGGTATAGGCGGGCTCCTCATTCCCTGCGAAACGGTAGTACGCCGTAATAGCGGTCTTTATTACCCGCTCTATCTGCGGGGTCATAGCCTCTATGATCGCGTCGCGCGTGTAGAGCGTTACCTTTTCCTTTTCCCTTTGCGCCTCGGCGTTGTCTAGTTTTTTAACGTCTACGCCTAGCGTTGACGGGCTTATAATGCCCTGCAGGCATAAATCGAGCGCGGCGGCGTATGTAGCCGCGTAACTGTCGTGCCTTATGTCGCCCGCCTCGGTCACTATCTTATTGCCCGCCCGCTCTTTCATGTCCGCGTCGGTCTGTATATAACGGTTATCAAACGGGTTAGGCTTTAATACCTTGCCCGTGTTCGGATCTCTCGGTATAAGGCTTTCGGGTATGTACTCTTTCGACCTGCCCGCCCGTAGTGCGTCAATCCATTGTGAATAAGCCTCGTCGAAACTGTCGAACGCGTCTATTTTCTTGTCGTATATGCTTTGACCGCGCCCCTCAAACTTGTTGCTCTCGTAGAACTTCGAGGGCACGGCTAGCATATCGCGCCCCTCCCACTCTACGCGGGTAAGCCCCTCAAAACGGCTGTCTATGCCCATATCTATAGGCTCGTCACCTTTGTATAGTTCGTAGTCTATATAGCCCTTGCCGTATATCTCCCTTAACTCAAGCGTGCCCGCCTCGCAACGGTGGTACGATTTGAAGATTATCTCCTGCAAGCGCCCGCGCTTATACTTAAAGTCTACCTTGTCGCCCGCGAAAAACTCGATTATAGGGTAGTCGGATAGTTCGGGGTCTATGCTTATCTTATACGCCCCGTCGCCTATTACGAGGGTCTGTTTTATCGCTTTCTCGATTAGCGGCTTAAAATCATTTTCCGCGTCTATTTTCTCCCATAACTCCGCAACTACTGCGCTTTCCTCGAATGTAAAGTCGTTAAGGTTTGCCGTGATAATGCCCGCCAAAATGTCTACGACCGTAGCGGGCAAGCCCGTATGTATCTTGCGCATTTCCATTCCAGGCGTGGCATGACTAGCCCAAAACTTTTGCATCTCTACGGCGTGCTTTGGTATCTGCCAGTAAAGTTGCTCAAGTTCGTTCGGGTCGCCGCGGTACCATATCCTATTCTTGATAGCGTTACCTTGAAAGTCTAGCACCTCTTGTATGTTTATAAGCATAGCAAGGGGCGGGTTGATCTGTAACCAACTCTGCATTTTTGTACGTAGGTTATCCATAAAAGCCATTAGTTATACCTCTATCCCTATTTCGTTAACGTACGGTAAAAACGCGTACTGCGTCGCGTTTACTGTATGGTCGTTCGCGTCCTCGGGCGCGTCCTTATCCTCTTGCCATGAATACACGCCTATCTCGCGCAATACCTCACGGCAATTATCTAATACTATAAATTGCTCTTTTGCTATCCAACCTAGCGTTAAGTTTATGCGGTCGATAACTTTCATATCCTTGTACGCGGGGTTGAATATATACGCCGAGCCCTGCGCCCGCTTGTACTTTTGCGCCTCGGTTATCGTCGCTTGGTCGGCGCTGTCGATAAATATATGCCGAAAGTCGCCGTACCTTGCGCGGCAAACGTCGGCAAACGCTACCAACTCGCGTACTACGTCCGACGGTGCGAGCGGCTCGCGTCTATCCGCGTTATTGAATACCCGCTCCTCAAGTACGTAGAGTTCGCGCGTATCGGTTATCCCGCAAAAAACAAAGGCGATCGTATCCGCGCTCTTGACCGAATACGCCGTATCAACGCCTAGCGTAAACCGTTTGAAACGTAAATCGCGCGCCTCTGCAGGCGTGCGCACGTTGCGCTCGGTGAAGTTACTAAACACTAGACCCGTAGAGCGCCCGCGTAGCCCTTGTATTTTGTTTTTCCATAGTTTTGTACCCTCGGGCACGTTTCGCTTGATACGCGCCTTTTTCTCGGCTGTGAGGGCTATATTATCGTCGAAGTTAAAGTACCAATGTACCCACCGCGGGGCGCGTGGGCTGTTTAGCATAGCCCGCAACTCTGCGGGCGTGCTGTCCGCCCATTTATCCACGGGTCGCGCTCGGTTGATAAACTCCGCATACACGGGTAGGGCGGGGTCGTCGGGGTTTAGCGTACCGATAACGTAGTCGCTACGCATTACCGCCTCGCGTACGAACTCTATATCCGCTACGTTGATCTCGTCTATAAATAGGCACCCGTACTGCCCGCCTAGCGCTTTTTTCCACCGCGTCTTATCGTCGTAGCCGAGGCAAAAGATAGTTTTGATACCGCTCGGCGTATAGAACAGCAGGTGCGGCAGGGTCGTATTCCCGCGCCCGTTACCGTAATACTCGCATATCGCCCCGAACTCCTCGGCTATCCCGTGGTCTTTTTCTATGATATTCTTTTCAAGCGTGCCCTTGTCTAGTGCCGCTATAATGTGTTGCCGTTGCGGGCTGTCCGCAACCTCAAGCATAAACTTGAAAAGCCCTACGGTAGTTTTACCGCTAGCCGTAGTACCCTCTAAAAAGTCCGCCTCCGCGCGGGTCTTTATAAAGTCGTCGTATTTTGCGCCCCACTTCATTCACTATCAACCCGCTTTTTATTCCACTCGTCGAGCACCTCCGCGAACTTGTCGCCCGCGTCCGTTGCTATGTCTATATGCTCGTTGCGCATAATCTCGCCCTTTGCGTCCGCAATAAACCGCGCGGCTTTAGTGTTGCCGCCGAAAGCCTTTGCATACTGCGCTAAAAGTAGCGCCTCGTCGAAACTGCACTCTTGCCCCTGCTCAAGTAGTCCGTTTTGTATGAGCGTTGCAATTACTGCAGGCGGGGCGTTATATTCGCCGAACTTTTTAGCAAGTGCCTTAAGCCTGCGTACCTCGCCGCTACGCTTGCCGCCCTTGCTCCCGTTTTTCGCGGCTTCTTCGCGGCTTTGCTCGCTAGTAAAGGGCGTTAAGTTTTCATTCTGTTTCCTTGTCATTGTCGCAAACCGTCGTTACTCTTCTTTGCCGAACATACGTTTAATGCCGTGCGGGTTAGCCTTATACTCGTAAGCCATTTGTTCCGCAAAAGAGAGCCCCTCTATCATTCGTTCTATATTTGTTTCTTGATGGAGCCCCCATACGGACGAGCCCGCCCGTTTCTGCCCCTCTGTAGGTGTTGGCTTGTCGCCGTTTATAATGTGCGCTAGGTTATAATGATTACTAACCCACCCGTCCATATCGTCGGCACCGCAACAGCATAGCGAATCGCCGAGGTCGCGTAGTCTGTTCTCGCCCGCATAGAACTTAAGCCCCACGCGGTGCGCCTCTTCCTTTATCTGTAAAAAGTCCGCTTTAAGCCTTTGCAACGGGTAACACCAATCTCCCGCCACCTTTATAAGCCCGCTCTTTTTACGGTCGAACTTCATACCCTCTAGTATGACGCCGTACACGCCCGCGCTAGCCCACCTGCCGGCCGTGCCCCTCTACGATCTCGTCGCCCCATATCGCTATAGGGTCGTTAAAGCCGAACTCCTCAATACTTGTTTTGA
>CAMZAY010000116.1 GCA_947304365.1 uncultured Clostridia bacterium
GACAAGCTCGATTACGATATCGAATCCGCCTGCGGAAGCGATATGATGAGCGACATGCTCGCCTACGTTAAGGATCAGGGCGTGCTGCTTACGGGGCTGATGAACGTGCAGGTCATAAGGACCCTGCTCATGATGGACATGAACTGCGTGGTTTTCGTGCGGGGCAAGATCCCCCCTGCCGGCATAATCGATTTTGCCGAGGAAAACGGCGTTGCAGTACTTCAGACCGATCTGCCCATGTTTGAATCCTGCGGCAGGCTTTACGCCGCGGGTCTCGGAAGGGCGGATGATACCGGTTCGTGCTCCGATCCGGGGGAAGGCGTGAACGGTGCTGAGAATGAGTGAGGCTCTGCATTATCATTTCGACGTTGACGGAGCGAGCTTCGCAAACGCGGGCCGCGCATCTGTCGAAACGAAAAAGCTTTTGAGGCAGCTCGGCGTCGCACCCGAAATAATCCGCAGCATCTCCGTCGCCATGTACGAGGGGGAGATCAATATGGTCATCCACGCTCACGGCGGCGACGCGGACGTCTACATCACCGAGGAGACCATCATTATAATCCTCAAGGACGTCGGTCCCGGGATCCGTAATGTGGAGGAGGCAATGAAGGAGGGGTTCTCCACCGCTCCCGAAAACATACGCGCGCTGGGCTTCGGCGCGGGCATGGGGCTTCCCAATATGAAGCGGTATTCTGATGAAATGCACATCGATACCAAGGTCGGCGTCGGCACGACGATAGAGCTCTGGTATCATCTTAACAAGCATTGAGCTTTTCGCTCTCTGCAAACGAATGAGATAGGGAGGGCCTTATATGGCAAAATACACCCACGCAGTCACGATCGAGCCCGAAAAATGCACGGGCTGTACGACGTGCCTCCGCCGCTGTCCCACGGAAGCCATCCGCATCAGGAACAACAAGGCGGAGATCAACGCCGTCCAGTGTATCGACTGCGGCGAATGTATAAGGGTCTGCAAGCATTCCGCGAAGCACGCCTCATACGATAAGCTCTCCGACCTGGATTTCTCCAAGTATCTCATCGCGCTGCCCGCGCCTTCGCTGTTCGGGCAATTCAATCATCTTACAGAGGCGGATTTCGTTATCCAGGGCCTTAAGGACATGGGCTTCTCCGAAGTCTATGAGGTCGCCAAAGCTGCCGAGTACGTTACGGATCTCACAAGGATCTATCTTAACGGCGACAAGGCGATCAAGCCCGCGATCAGCTCCGCCTGCCCCGTCGTGGTAAGGCTCATAAAGCTCAGGTATCCCACCCTGTGCGAACAGCTCGTTCCCATAATGCCGCCGTACGAACTTGCGGGCAAGCTCGCAAGGGAGAAGGCGATAAAGGAGCATCCCGAGATCGATCCCGAAAACATCAAAACGGTGTTCATCTCCCCGTGCCCCGCAAAGGTGAGCTGGGCGAAGAGCGTTATGGAGGGGCAAACCGTCTACGTCGACTACATCACCTCAATGAACGACGTCTATATGGAGCTTCTCGCAAGGATGAAGCGCGACAACGTTCCCGGGGCGGATTCCGCATCGGAGGCGGGCGTCGTCGGCATAGGCTGGGCAACCACCGGAGGAGAGGCCGCTTCCCTTATGAACGAGGGGTACCTTTCCGCGGACGGTATAGACAACGTTATAAAAGTGCTTGACGATCTTGAGAGCGGCACCGTCAGCGATATCAGCTTCGTTGAGCTGAACGCGTGCAGCCCCGGCTGCGTCGGCGGCGTGCTTGCGCCGACGAACGGCTACGTTGCAAGGGTGCGGCTCCAGAACCTCAGGAAGATCGGCGGTCTTGTCGTCAAACCCAACAATATCGGCGACATAGACGAGAACGTGGGCAAGGGCGATATTCCCGCCGAATACACCGAGGCGGAAGCCTTCACCTATATGCCCGAGGGCGCGCCGAACATGCTCGCCATGATGCTCGCGATGAAGAAAGCCGAAGCGCTGGCAGACAAGCTCCCCAAAAAGGACTGCGGCGCCAGCGGCTCGCCCACCTGCAGGGCGTTCGCGTTGGACGTCGTAAACGGCGAAGCAAAGCTTGAGGACTGCAAGATCAGACCTCAGATGGAGGGGTAATACCCGCCGATACCAACACAAAGGGAGAAGAAAAATGCTTACTGTGGAACAGCTTGCAGAAAGGCTCGGCCTTGACGTTATAGAGCTTCCCGAACCCGACCGTGAGATCACGGGCGGCTACGCCGGGGATCTATTAAGCTGGGTAATGGGCCGCGCGCAGGCGGGGGACGCATGGGTGACTATAATGTCCAACATGAACGTTTCCGCCGTCGCACAGCTTACGGACGTCGCCTGCGTCGTATTCGCGGAGGGCGTCGCCCCCGATAAGGAGGCGCTCAATAAAGCGAGGATGCACGGCATCAATATGCTGGGAAGCAAAAAGGGCATTTTCGAGCTCTGCGGTGAGATCGCGCTTTTGATGCGCGGGAACGAGGCTTCCGTCGAAGAAGTCTTCGAGGCAAGCCCCGAGGCAAGCGACTGAAAGGAAAAGGAAGGCATGGCACTCTTTACCTACGATCTGCACGTTCATTCCTGTCTGTCCCCCTGCGGCGACGACGAGATGACTCCATGCAATATCGCGGGTATGGCGTTCCTTGCGGGAGTCAGGATCGTAGCTCTTACGGATCATAACTCCTGCAAAAACTGCGGCGCCTTCTTCGCCGCCTGCGAGGAATACGGGGTAGTCCCCGTCGCGGGATGCGAATTGACCACTTCCGAAGAAATACACATGGTCTGCCTGTTTGAAGGCCTGAAACAGGCGATGGATTTCGACGAGGCTATACAGCCCTATCGGATGAAGCTCAAGAACCGTGTGGAAATATTCGGCAATCAGTTCATAATGGCGAAGGATGACGAGATCACGGGTCAGGACCCATGGTTCCTGCCCGCGGCGACCGGGCTTTCGCTCCTTGAAGCGGCCGAGCTTGTAAGAAGTATGGGCGGCGTCGCCTACCCTGCGCATATAGACAGGGAGTCGAACGGGATGCTCGCCATACTCGGCATGTTCCCCGATGAGCCGGTATTCGAACTTTGTGAGGTAAGGGATAAGGAAAACGCCGAAAAGCTTTCCGGCGGAAGGCGGGTGGTGGTCTCCTCCGACGCCCACAGGCTGGAGGATTTCGCCGTAACGCTCAACCATATGGAGCTGGACTGCGATCCCGAAGCTTCTCCCGATGAGATTAGGCATGCACTTTTTGAAAAGCTTAATATGAAGGAGGCAGGGAAATGAAGGAATTGTCCTTGAATATCCTCGATATCGCTCAGAATTCCATACACGCCGAAGCGACCCTCGTCGAGATACTCCTTGACGAGACGGAGGAGAGCCTTAAGCTTTCCATAATCGACGATGGCAGGGGCATGAGCGAGGAATTCCTCCAAAGGGTCACCGACCCGTTCTCCACCACCCGCACGACGAGGAAAGTCGGCATGGGGCTCCCGCTTTTGAAGCTCGCCGCCGAACAGACCGGCGGGTATATGGAGATCACCTCGAAGGAGCGCGCGCTCTGGCCGGATGACCACGGCACCTGCGTCACCGCCTTCTTCTACAAAAACCACCTTGATTTCACCCCCCTCGGGGACGTCATATCGACGGTGGTATCGCTCGTGCAGGGCAGTCCCGACGTGGACTTCCGCTTCGTGCATGAGCTGCCCGACCGCACAGTCGAGCTCGATACGCGCGAGCTTCGCGAGGTGCTGGGGGACGATATCCCCCTATCCTCGCCCGAGATACTCGTGTGGATCCGCTCCTCGCTCATAGAGCAGTACGGAGAGGGCGAATGAATCTCTTTATGACCCGGGGGATCTCCCCTCGGTTAAACATTTAACAAAATCAAAATCACCCGAGAAAGGAAAAGTGATTATGAAATCTTTGGAAGAACTCAAAGCAATCCGTGAGAGGATGCAGAACAAGGTCATCCTCCGCGAGGGCAGCGCGGAAAAGCGCATAGTCGTCGGCATGGCGACCTGCGGTATCGCCGCGGGCGCCCGTCCCGTTCTCAACACCTTCGTTGAGGAGATCGCCAACCGCGGCCTCACCGGCAAGGTGGAAGTCGGTCAGACCGGCTGCATCGGCATGTGCCGCTATGAGCCGATCGTCGAGGTCTTCGAGGGCGACAAGCGCGTCACCTACATCTTCGTTGACCCCGCCAAGGCCAAGGAGATCGTCGAGAAGCACATCGTGGGCGGCCAGCCCATCGTCGAGTACACCATCGGTGCTGCGGAAAAATAAACGGAGGGTTAATTAAATGATTCGTTCACATGTTTTGATTTGCGGCGGTACCGGCTGCACCAGCGGCGGTTCCCAGGCCATCGCGGACGGCCTCAAGTCCGAGCTCGAGAGGCTGGGCCTCCAGGATGAAGTCCAGGTCATCAGGACGGGCTGCTTCGGCCTCTGCGCCATGGGCCCCATCATGATCGTTTATCCCGAGGGCACCTATTATTCCCACGTTAAGCCCACGGACGTCAAGGAGATCGCCGAAGAGCATTTCCTCAAGGGCCGTATCGTTGAGCGTCTCGTACACAAGGAAGAAGCCGGTCAGAAGCTTGAGGACG
>CAMZAY010000117.1 GCA_947304365.1 uncultured Clostridia bacterium
AATACACAGCGTGGCGCGATTCCGTGCTTGACGGGCTCGCCGCGCAGCATCCCGACGCCGCGAAGGAGCTCGTTTTCGGCAATCCTTACGAGCTTCTGATCGCGACCATACTCTCCGCCCAGTGCACGGACAAGCAGGTCAATAAGACCACTCCCGCGCTGTTCGCGGCTTATCCCGGCCCGAAGGAGATGGCAAAGGCGGAGCCGGAGGAGATCGAGGGATCCATTCATTCCTGCGGTTTCTACCATAATAAGGCGAAGAACATCGTCTCCGCATGCCGCGATATAGTCGAACGCTTCGGCGGCGAGGTCCCTTCCGACAGGGAGGGGCTGGAGTCCCTTGCGGGAGTCGGCAGAAAGACCGCGAACGTAGTGCTCTCAAACGCATTCGGCGTGCCCGCGATAGCCGTCGACACACATGTTTTCAGGGTATCGAACAGGATCGGTCTTGCGGACGCAGGCACAGTTGAGGCGACGGAAAAACAGCTCATGGAGAATATCCCGGAGGATAAGTGGTCCATCGCGCATCACTGGCTGATATTCCACGGCAGAAGGGTCTGCTCGGCAAGGAACCCGAAATGCGGCGAGTGCATGATAAGGGAGCTTTGCAGAGAATACGAAAAACGCGGATCTTGAAATTGAAGGGGAACACAAAATGAATTTCGTTGACAAGATACACATTTTCATAAAAGCGGGCGACGGCGGCGACGGCTGTTCGAGCTTCCATCGCGAGAAATTCGTTAACCGCGGCGGTCCCGACGGCGGCGACGGCGGTATGGGCGGCAGCGTATGGTTCGCCGCAGACGACAATACGAATACGCTCCTCGATTTCCGCTTTACAAAGCATTTCCGCGCCGAACGCGGCGAGAACGGACGCCCCAAAATGCAGACCGGCAAAAACGGCGCCGATATGATCGTAAAGGTCCCCGTCGGCACGCGCGTGCGCGACGTTGAAAGCGGCAAGATAATCGCCGACGTTTCCGAGCCCGGTTATGTAAAATGCGTGCTCCGCGGCGGTAAGGGCGGCCGCGGCAACGCCCGATTCGCCACGCCCACGAAGCAGGCGCCGAAGTACGCCCAGCCCGGGCAGAAGCTCAAGGAATACGAGGTCGAGCTCGAGCTTCTTACGGTCGCGGACGTCGGTCTCGTCGGGCTTCCCAACGTCGGAAAATCGACCATACTCTCCGTCGTAACGAGCGCCCGCCCCAAGATCGCGAACTACCATTTCACGACGCTTACGCCGAATCTCGGCGTAGTGAAGCGCTATGACACCTCGTTCGTGCTCGCGGATATCCCCGGGCTCATCGAGGGCGCGGCGGAGGGCGCAGGACTTGGCAGGAGCTTTTTGAGGCATATCGAAAGGACGAGGATGCTCGTCCACGTAATCGATATCTCCGGCTCGGAGGACAGGGACCCGATCGAGGATTATTACACCATCCGTTCGGAGCTTTACGATTACAGCCCCGCGCTTCACGCGCTGCCGCAGTTCGTAGCCGCGAACAAGATGGATATCCCGGGAGCCCAGGAGAATCTTGATAGGCTCCGCGAGGAGCTCAGCGAGGAGGATATCCCGATATTCCCCGTTTCGGCGGCGACGGTCTCGGGCTTTGAGGAGCTTATGGACGCGATTATCGAAAAGCTCAAGGTGCTTCCCAGGACGCGCGCTTTCGAGGAGGAGGAGCTCGTTCAGGAGCCGCAGTACGAAAAGGGCTTCGATATAACGGAGGAGGACGGCGTGTTCGTCGTCACGGGAGGCACGGTGAATTACATACTCGATACCACCAATTCGGAGGATGAGGTCTCCATGCGCCGCTTCCAGCAGCTGCTCGTTAAGGAGGGCATCGTCGACGCGCTCCGCAAAAAGGGCGCCGTCGAGGGCTCCACGATACGCCTCGGCGACTGGGAATTCGATTTTGTGGAATAAACGAACGCTGTTTTAGCCGGCTTTACGCCGGCTTTTTCTTTTCGCCCGCGGTTTTGCCCGCCGCATCCAGCGCGAGCATTATGCCGCCCGCCGTGACCGATACGGATGCGATGATGCGGTAGTAGAGGCCCCGGCCCATTATGAAGGAAAACAGGTACAGTCCAGCGCCGACGAGCAGATATTTCACCGCGCGCTTTCGGCTTACCGCAAGGAATATCTCCTTTAGGCCGCGCCTTTCGATAAGCTCGCGGTGCGTGCGGATCACCTCGTCGTCGATCTCCTGCTCCGTGACGGGGCAGAGCTTTTCTATGCCGATCCCGAGCATTTCCTGCGGCGGGACGATGCGCAGCGCGCCGCCGTAACGCTGGGCAGTTTGGGCGGCCTTTTCGGTTGGCTTCGCAAATGTGACGATGGTGAGCGGCAGCCCGTTTTCCCTGACGGCAGAGTAAACGTCGTCCGTGGTGAGGATGTCCGTCTTTAAGGAGACCGCGACGCCCTTTTCCTTCGGGATAAGCTTCAATATCCGCTCGGGGTCGCGCTCCGCCATGCTGAGGGCAAGCGCCTCCCTCGCTTCTAAGCGGAGCTTGAGCCTGTGCCGTACGAATCTTTCGCGCTGGACGACTCTTGCCGTAAAGAAAAGCGTCAGCGTGAAAAAAGCCGCCGCGAGCCATGCTGCGATGCCGTTTCGGATGCTTGGCGCAAGCGTTACCCGGATGGACGCAAATACGATCGCCCATATGAAAACGGCGTCGAATACCACCGCGAACGCGCGCTTGCCGTTATGGAAGCTCAAACGGCAAATGCTGTCGAGAATTCTTTTTTTCTTCATCGGATCGTCCATGCTTTATTTTGTTTCCCAATTTGCCAAAGCCTATTCACAAAACACTTTTTATGTAGTATAATATGATATTATGAGGCTTGGTATATACGGCGGAACGTTTGACCCTGTGCATCTGGGTCATATATGGACGGCGCGATCGGTCCGGAAGGAGCTTGGGTTAGACAAGCTCTATATGGTCGTGACTGCAGATCCGCCCCACAAGCATGACGACGGAAGGCTCTCGGGCAATATCCGCCTTAGGATGCTCGAAAACGCCGTCAGCGAGGAGGAGGGCGTCTATTCCTCCGACGTGGAGCTGAAGCGCGGCGGGAAGAGCTTTACCGTCGATACCATCGCCCATTTCAAGGGCCAGTACCGTGGGGCGGAGCTGTTCTTTATCGTGGGCGGCGACATGCTTGAAAATTTCCCCGAATGGCGCGAGCCGAAAAGGATACTCTCCATGGCGAAGCTCGTTGCCGTATCCCGTCCGGACAAGCTCCGCGATATGAACGAGCTTGCACGGGATATCGAAAGAAGGTTCGGCGGCACGGTGATCGTGTCGGAGTTCAACGGCCCGGATATCTCCTCAACTGAGGTCAGGCAGCGCATGTTCGACTCCGAGCCGGTGGACGATCTCGTTTCGATCGAAACCGAGTTTTACATGTACAAGAACGCGCTCTACATGCCTCAGGAGATCGCTTCGATCCGTTCGCGCCTTGCCTCCGTCATAAGGAAAAAGCGCCTCGATCATACTATGCTCACCGCATGCGAGGCGATAAAGCTCGCGCATTTGTACGGCGCCGATACCCAAAAGGCAAGGCTTGCCGCCATGCTGCACGACTGCATCAAGCTTCCCAATAAGGAGCTTCTGGATTACTGCGCCAAGCATTGTTATGACATAACGGAGGAGGAGAGGAAGAACCCGTACCTTATCCATGCGCGCCTCGGCGCGGTAATAGCGATGGAAGAATACGGCGTCACCGATCCGGAGGTGCTGCAGGCGATCGCCAATCATACGCTCGGGAGAGTCGGAATGAGCCTGCTGGATAAAATAATCTACGTGGCCGATAAGATCGAGCCTTCAAGACAGTTTGACGGAGTGGACGATATGCGCCGCGCCGCTTACGACGATATAAACCTCGGCATGCTCCTCGTCATGCGTCATTCTGCGGAGTACACCGAAGCGAGCGGAAGGGCGGTCAATCCCGCCACTCAAAGCGTAATGGACTATCTAAAAAAAGAAATGGAGAAAAACAATGGAGAATGATTTCTTCCCCAACGAGATCGAGCTTCGCATCCGCGAGGAGGAGAGGGAGAGCGTACTCAAGCTTATCGAGATACTTGACAATAAGAAGGCGCTCGATATAATCGCGATCGACGTCGCGGACAAGACCATCGTCGCAGACTGGTTCGTCATTGCGAGCGGCGCTTCCGTGATACAGGTCAAGGCCATCTGCGACGAGGTGCTTGAGAAGTATCCCGAAACGGGCCTCACCCTTCGCCGCAAGGAGGGCTATACCGAAGGCCGCTGGATAGTGCTCGACTTCGGCTGCGTGCTCCTTCACATCTTCTATCCCGAGGAGAGGGAGTATTACAATATCGAAAGGCTTTGGACCGACGGCGCGGCCGAGGTCATAAAGTATCCCATCGGCTGATAAAGGTTTTTCTGATATGGCATACAGCGCGCTTTACCGCAAATTCCGCCCGGAGAAATTCTCGGAGATAATCGGGCAGCCGCATATCACGACTATTTTGCTCAACCAGATAAGGTCGGGCCGTGTTGCGCACGCCTATCTTTTCTGCGGCAGCCGCGGCACGGGCAAGAC
>CAMZAY010000118.1 GCA_947304365.1 uncultured Clostridia bacterium
GGTCGGCCATACCCTCACCCAGAGCTTCAATGACGAGCTGTTCTCCGCCAAGTCCTCCTTCAAGTTCGACGGCGAGAAGATCTGGGACGTGCTGCACTCCCGCGGCATCCGCATCCAGACCAACATGACCAGCAAGTTCCCCAATATGGTCTACACCATCGGCAGGAACGGACAGTTTATGGCGACCGTTGAGACCTGCGGCAAGTACGTCCATGAGGAGGACGCCGCCGAGCATACTCTCAACATCCCCGTCGGCCGGTATTATTACCGTGTCTGGACGAACGAGACCGATCTTGAGGATCTGTTCCTCACCGTCTTCGCCATCTCCGAGACGGAGCAGACCGTAGTCGAATAATCGTCAAAATACAACTGCCCCCGCAAACAGTTCGGGGGCAGATGTGTTTTGATCGGTGCTGCTTCAGGCGCTGACGTTCTTTTTCCTGCGGATAAGCAGTGCGCCTCCCGCGCACAGCACGAGCGCGGCGGCCGCTGCGCCGACGATCCACCAAACGGTATTGCGGTGCACCTGCTGCCGGGCTTCCAAAAAGGCGTTCACGCGCAGCGATACGTTTTCTTTGAGATTTGTATAGAAGAACATGTTATCGTAAATATGGAAGCAGCCGTCCGGGAACACGTCGAGCACCTTGGGATAATCCTCCGTGCTGACGCCCGGCACGATGAGCGAGCCGCGCGCCTCGTCGATATAAGCCCCGCAGAAGCCGGGGATGGGCCCTTCCTCCCCGGAGAAGACAGCGCCTTTATTGAGCGAGCTGTCGGCGGCGGTCCCGTCGGTCCTCCAGTTCAGGGGATTGATGGAATACGTCTTCACGCCCTCGGGGATGATTATCGAGCCGGTCACGGTGCCGTCCTCGCACTCATAGCAGATGACGGAGCCGATGTCGCTCCCGCCTTTCGCGGGGACGATCTGGGGGTACTCCTTTATATCCTCGTCCGTGATCCTCCATCCGATTGCGTAGACGGCGACGAGCCGGTCCTTGAGCTTCCTTCCCTCGGCGGTACTCCCGAAGTATTCCTTCAGAAGCTCGATGCACATCTGCGCGCCCTGCGAAAAGCCCGCGAGCACGATCGGGCGGCCGTCGTTCTCATTGTCGAGATAATACCCGAACGCGGCGGAGACGTCGAGATACGCGTTCTTCATCGCCTTGTCGAAATCCTCCGCGCCGAGCGTGTACGCGTTTATGGACATCTGGCGGTAGTAGGGCGAATAAAGACGGCAGGCGTCCGCATAAATGCCCTTCTCTGCGTCGAGCGCACTCAAGAACCGGCCCTTGAGCTTATCGTTGAGGTCCTCGGAGTTTGCGTAGCTCCTCGTATCCACCGTCGGGCAGACGATGAAAAGATCCGCGGGCTTATCATCGCCCTCACGGAAATACGCCCAGTTGGCCGCGTCGGAATAATCGAGCGGTTGGGCAAAAGACGGCACGCTCTCAGCGGGTTCGGCAAAAACGGGAAGAGCGAACGCAAGCAGCATTATAAAAGCAAGCAGTAAGACGGCTTTTCTCATTCTCTGTTCCTCCGGGGCGGATAGGTCTAATTTGACAGCGACGTTATTATAATATGCCCCAACCGCTGCTGTCAACAGGAAGAGAAAGCGCCGCCGGCGGCTGTTATTCCCCGTTTTTCTTGAAAAAGAAGAACGTTTATGATACATTCAGATCGATCGTCGGTCTTTGCGGAGGTTATTATGAAAAAGCTTTATTATGCGATCATCGCGCTGCTTCTTGCAAGCGCAATGCTTTGGGGCTGCGCTCCGAAAAATGATGCCAAAGGCGGTGCCGGGCCGCAGGAGGACGAGTATGCTTTCAACGTCGAAAACCAGGCGTACTGGCGTGAAAGGCTTCAGTACTACCGCAAGGACGACGGCGTTCGCCAGATCATGCTCGTTCGGTGCACGGAGGGCAGCAATGCGACCGTTCAGTTTTATACCAAGCTTACCAATCAGAACAACGCATGGACGCTCCTGTTTGAAACGGACGCCTATATCGGCAAGAACGGAGCCGGCAAAACTCAGGAGGGAGACGCCAAAACGCCCTACGGGGATTTCGGCGTTTTAAGCGCGTTCGGGATCCTGTACGATCCCGGAACGAAGCTCGATTATATCAACGTGACCGAGACCACCTATGCCTGCGATGAGGAGTGCGAATATTACAATCGGATCATCGACACCCGGGAGACCGGCCATGACTGCAGCGGCGAGGAGATGTTCATCTATTCGCCCGAATACAATTACGGCATCGCGCTTGATTATAATCCGGCGTGCGAATGGCCTCTCGGCTCTTCCATCTTCCTCCATTGCAAGGGCGCAAAGGTCTTCACCGGGGGCTGCATCGCCATCGATGAAGAGCTGATGAAGCTCGTTCTTATGAACGCCGAGCCCGGCATGCGCGTCATTATTCATGAAGAATGAGCAATAAATACTGCATTATTGGAGAAACAAGTATGAAAAGGCTGCTTTTCTCGATCATCGCGCTGCTCCTTGCGTGCTGCATGCTTTGGGGCTGCGCTCCGAAAAACGACATACCGGACAGCACCGAGCCGCCGGAGTTGAATACGTCAACTCCCGAGCCCGCGGTCACGGCTGCGCCCGAACCGCTCACCGCCGGGCCGACAGAGGAGCCGACCGAAGCGCCGACGCCCGTGCCGGAGCGCTTCGTTTTCCGGCCGAAGGTCTGCTCCGTGTATCTTGAGGAGATATTCGGCGAGACCATGTGCGAGACCTGGTTCAACCTTGTGGATGCGGTCATGGCGGGCGAAAACACCTTTGCCTGCCCCGATAAGCACACCTACGATTGGGTCATGGGACAGTTCCCGAATAAGTGCTTCCCGGTGTTCGCGGAGCTCATAGACTTTGCGTATGACCGGAACGATCCGGTCAAAGACGGCGTCGGGAGCTTTACCTGGCTCGTTTCCCCCGAGGAAGCCGCGGCGAGGATCGCGGAGTTCGCGGAGCAGATCGAGGGCATCCTAAACGAGGTGCTCGAACCCGATTGGTCGGACGTTGAAAAAGCGCTTGCGCTGTACGTTTACTTCTCGAGGACCTACGAATACGATTGGGATACGTACCATGTGGATATGGAAAATCAGGTGGATTATACCACGACCTTACGCCTCTTCGAAACGGGGACGGGCATCTGCCGCGAGATCGCTCCGGCGTATTCCTACCTTTTGATGCAGGCCGGCGTCGACGCCGCCACTGTCAAGGGCAGCTTGCATGAATGGAGCTATGTCCGCATAAACGGCCGCAATTACCATATCGACCCGACATACGTGCTCAGCGAGATGGATAAGCTGATCTATTTTATGATGACGGACGATCAGCGCGACGCGACCGGCTGCAGTAAGGATAATTTTATCTACGTCTCCAACTATGCGCAGGATCATCCTCATCCTGACTACAAGGCGGATGACGACTTTTTCGCGCCGGTATGGGATTACCGCTTTGAAAAGCTTTTCCCGGACGAGAACAGGATCCGCTGCTGGCGGTATGCCGAAGGCGATGCGCAGGAGCATTTCGAATTCGATTATTCCGGTTTTGATCAGCAATAAAGCGGTGCATACGGCAGAATAAAAAGACCGGAGCCGATCCGGGTAAACAAACGATAACGGAAAAGTAGAAAAGCAAGATGCGATCAGATACGATCCACGTAACGAACGGAGGCGCCGGCTTCGGCAAGGCGCTTGAGCAGGCGGAGCGCGTTGCGGCGTTCAAGGACCTGCCCGAAAAGAGCGCGATACATCTTCGGCTTCTGACCGAAGAGATGATGGGCATAATGCACGCGCTGACCGGCGAAAAGGAAGCCGATTTCTGGATAGATGACGAAGAGGGAGTGTTCTCGCTGCATCTTACAGCCAAAGCGGAGATGGATTCGGAAATGCGGAAAAAGCTGCTGGCCGTTTCCCAAAGCGGCAAAAACGCCGCCGCCAGGGGCGTAACGGGAAAGCTGCGGGATCTGTTCGAAAGGTTCATGGCTCCCGGCGATATGAGCGTCGGCCAGTCGCTTGCAGCCGGCTTTTGCTGTGATAACATAGATCCGGAATTCGGCATGATGCATTTTATGCCGGATGATTACTGGTCCCTGCGCCGCTACAGCGCTTCACTTGAAAGGGCTTCCGAACCGGATGAAAACTGGGATGAGCTTGAAAGATCCGTTGTCGCGAACCTTGCGGACGACGTGAGGATCGGCATAAAGGGCCGCGACGTCGAGATCACCATTATCAAGAGATTCTGAAAGGAGCCACCATGGAACTGAATTTTGAAAGCAGCAACAGTGCCGCCGTCATCGGCATCACCGGCAGGCTGGACACCGTGACCGCGCCGGAACTGGAGGAGTACATCAATTCCAGGCTCGGCGGAGCCGAAACGCTGACGCTTGACTGCGCAGGCCTTGAATACATCTCCTCCGCGGGCCTTCGCGTGCTGCTGCGCACACAGAAGAAAATGGCCGCGTGCGGAGAACTGAAGCTGATAAACGTGAGTCCGATAATCATGGAGATCTTCGAGATCACGGGCTTTAATGAGATACTGACGATCG
>CAMZAY010000119.1 GCA_947304365.1 uncultured Clostridia bacterium
AGCTTTTCAATAGGGAAAAAGCCCGAAAACAAGTATATTTTCACTTTTCGTAACCGTGAAGACGCAGGAATTCCAAATCCTTTTTGTCAAGCGGCGCTTTTTCGAGAAGATCGGGACGCATCTCAAGCGTTTTCAAAAGCGACTGCTGCCTTCGCCATTTATTGATCTCGGCATGGTTGCCGTTCAATAATACCTCGGGTACGAGCCTGCCTCTGAAATCTGCGGGGCGGGTGTACTGCGGATATTCAAGAAGGCCGTCGTTTGAAAAGCTTTCGTCTTCTGCGGATTCGGCGCATCCGAGTACGCCCGGAATGAACCTCGAAACGCAGTCGACGAGCACCATTGCGGGGAGCTCTCCTCCGGTAAGTACGTAATCGCCGATCGAGATCTCGTCGTCGATAAGCTCGGAAATACGCTCGTCAAGCCCTTCGTAATGCCCGGCGAGTATAACGAGCCTTTCTTCCTTTGCAAGCTCCCTGGCAAGCTCCGGCGTAAGCGTCCTTCCTCTCGGGGTCATAAGGATGCGCCTTGCGCTGCCGCCGTCCAAAACGGCTTCCATGCAGTCGAAAACGGGCTGAGCCATCATGACCATGCCGGCACCCCCGCCAAAGGCGTAATCGTCGGTATTGTGATGCTTATTAGAAGAATACTCGCGAATGTCGTGAGTATGGAACTCAAGTATCCCGTTCGTCTCGGCCCGCCCGAGCATGCTCGTATGGAAAACTCCGCCGAACATTTCGGGGAAAAGCGTCAGTACGTCAATCCTCAAAGAAGCCCACCTCCGATAATACGTCGGCATTGAGTATGATGATCTTCTCGTCAACGTCGACTCTGTTGAGCAGCTTTTTGAGCGCGGGGACCATCAGCTTTTTATCGCCCTCGATGACGTAAACGTCATTTGCGTTGGTCTCCAAAACGTCTGTGACTTTGCCGAGCTTTGCGCCGTCGGTCGATTCGACGGAGCAGCCGATTATATCGGTCACGAAATAAGTGCCTTCCGGCAGCTTTACGGCGTGCGCTTTATCAACGGCGATATACTCCCCGCGAAGCTTTTCGGCCTCCTCGGGCGTATCGACGCCTTTGATATGCAGTACGACCGCGCCGGATGCGTTCTTGGATCCGTCTATCATAATGGGGACGTATTGCCCGCGCTTCTCAAGATACGCCTCTTTAAGGCGCTTGAAACGGGAGACGTCGTCAGTCAGCGGTAAGACCTTGACCTCTCCCTTTATTCCATGAGGCTTGAGAACCTGGGCAATACGGTAATGATCCATTTCAAACGATCTCTACGATGTACTTGGTCTCGGATTTTACGGACGCGGCGCGTACAACGGTCCTGATAGCCTTTGCTATGCGGCCCTGCTTGCCGATGACCTTGCCCATATCATCCTTGGAAACGGTAAGCTCGATAACGATCGCGTCTTCGGACTTCTTGGAAACGACCTTAACGGAATCGGGATCGTCAACAAGGTTCTTCGCGATGTATTCAACAAGGGAAGCTATACCGTCGTTCTGAACGAGTGTTTCTTCCATTTTTAGACCGCCGATCAATCGATAGCGCCGGACTTCTTAAGAAGAGCGCGAACGGTATCGGTGGGCTGAGCGCCGTTCTTCATCCAGTTCTTGGCCTTCTCGACGTCGACCTTGAGCTCAACGGGCTCAACGATGGGGTTGTAATAACCGATCTCCTCTACGAAAGCACCGCCCCTGGGAGCGCGGGAATCAGCAACGACGATACGATAGAAGGGAGCCTTCTTAGCGCCCATGCGGCGAAGCCTGATCTTTAACATTTTGATTTCCTCCTGAGTTTATTATTATTGTATTTTTATTTATTTCCTTACGGCGTTTGCCGGGGATAACGAAGTATTATACGGTCTGTCAGAAGCCGAAGAAGCCTTTTCTGTTCTTTTTGCCCTTCTTGAATCGGCCGCCCGTAAGCTGCTTCATCATTTGGCGGGTCTGATCGAACTGGTTGAGTAGACGGTTGACCTCCTGAACGGTCGTTCCGCTGCCCTTGGCGATACGGCGTTTGCGGCTGGCATTCAGTATTTCGGGCTTTGACCTTTCGTAGGGCGTCATTGAGCGGATGATCGCCTCCACCCTGCCGACCGCTTTCTGATCCACCTGCGCGCCCTTTAACTGCGAGGCGTTCATGCCCGGGATCATTCCGACGAGCTCGTCGAGCGAGCCCATGCTCTTTACCTGCTGGAACTGATCGAGGAAGTCGTCAAGTGTGAATTCGTCCTTGCGGAGCTTCGCGGTAAGCTCAAGCGCTTTCTTTTCATCGAAAGCTTTTTCCGCCTTCTCGATAAGTGTGAGCATATCGCCCATGCCGAGTATCCTCGACGCCATTCGGTCGGGATGGAAGACTTCAAGATCCGTCAGCTTTTCGCCCGTGCCGGAGAACTTGATCGGCTGGCCGGTGACTTCCCTTACAGAGAGCGCCGCGCCGCCCCTTGTATCGCCGTCGAGCTTGGTGAGTATGACGCCGGTGAGCCCGAGCTTCTCATGGAATGATTTAGCTACGTTTACAGCGTCCTGACCGGTCATGGCGTCAACGACGAGCAGTATCTCGGAAGGCTCGACCGCTTCTTTGATCGCCGCGATCTCCTCCATCATTGTCTCGTCGATATGCAGACGGCCCGCGGTATCGACTATGACAACGTCGAGGAAATTCCTCTCAGCGAATTCAACGGCGAGTTTAGCCGTTTCAACGGGATCGGCCTGCCCGCGCTCGAATACTTTTACGCCGGCTTTTTCGCCGACGATCTTCAGCTGATCGATCGCAGCCGGACGGTAGATATCGCAGGCGACAAGCAGAGCTTCCTTTGACTGATGCTTCTTAAGATACGTGGCGAGCTTGCCCGCCATAGTGGTTTTACCTGCGCCCTGAAGACCTGCAAGCAGGAATACGGAGGGCTTTCTGGAACCGTACTCGAGCCTGGCGGCCTGGCCGCCCATAAGCGAAGTAAGCTCCTCATTGACGATCTTTATGACCTGCTGCGCGGGAGTAAGACTTTCAAGCACTTCGCTCCCTACGGCGCGTTCGGTTACGTGGTTGATAAAGCTCTTGACGACTGTATAGTTAACGTCGGCCTCAAGCAGCGCGAGCCTGACCTCGCGAAGGGCCTCCTTTACTTCCTTTTCCGAAAGCTTGCCCTTGTTGCCGAGTTTTTTAAAAATATGCTGAAGCTTTGACGCGAGTCCTTCAAATGCCATATCGCAGCCTCCAAATCATTATTTTATAAGCGCCCTGATCCGTGAAACGGCGGAATCGACCGCAGCCTTCGTTTCTGATTCCGAATCGGAACGGCAGGCAGACTCAAGCAGCGCAAGTATCGAGCGGAGCTCTTTATCCTTTTCGATCAGCCCGAGCTTCCTTTCACATTCGTTAAGCTGTGCGGAAGCCTTTGCAAGACAATCCCTTACGCCCTGGCGGGAAACGCCGACCTCGTCCGCGATCTCCTTAAGCGACATATCCTCATCGGCGCTTAAACGCATCAGCTCCCTCTGCCTTTCGGTAAGGAAGGAAGAATAATAATCGAGAAGGAGCGAAAGCTCGGCCTTTTCAGTCATCAGTATAACCACCTTCGGTCTGCCGTACTGCGGTGTAAAGCAATTTTACTTTACACCTTTACGATTATACACTATAATTCTCTGTTGTCAACCGTGAATTCAAATATATTTGATTGTTTTTTGTCCGGGCAGGATGTATAATACTTCAAGGAAAAACCGACAGGAAAGGCAAGGATGATGATATGAAGCTTGTTATAGATGCGTACGGTGGCGACAATGCGCCCGGCGCAGTCGTTGAGGGCGTATGCCAGGCGCTCCGCGAATGGGGCGATTTCGACGTTATACTTACCGGAGACGAGAAAGGTATAAAGGCTGAGCTTGAAAAACGCGGATTCACCGATATGGAGAGGATAAGCATTATCCACGCTCCCGAGGTGATCACCTGCGACGAACAGCCCACCGTAGCCGTTAAGCGCAAGAAGGATTCCTCGCTTGTAGCCGCCATGAACGTTATGGCAAGGCATGAGGCGGATTGCCTTATCTCCGCAGGCAGCACCGGCGCCGTACTGACGGGAGCGACATTGATCGTAAGAAGGATACCCGGCGTAAAGCGTCCCGCGCTCGCTCCGCTCCTGCCGACCGTATCAAAGCCCGTAATGCTGCTTGACAGCGGCGCTAATTCCGACTGCAAGCCGGAGTATCTTCAACAGTTCGCTATAATCGGTTCTGCCTATATGGAGGGCGTCATGGGCGTCGGCTCCCCCGCCGTCGGGCTGATAAACAACGGCGAGGAGGCCGCGAAGGGAAGCGAGCTTTCGAAGGCCGCTTATACCCTGCTTGCCTCTGCGGACGTCAATTTTACGGGCAACTGCGAAGCGAGGGAGATATTCTCCGGCAACTACGACGTGCTCGTGACGGACGGCTTCACCGGGAACGTGATCTTGAAAGAAGCAGAGGGCTTTGCGGAGGCGCTGTTCAAGATATTGAAGCGCGAGCTGCGCTC
>CAMZAY010000120.1 GCA_947304365.1 uncultured Clostridia bacterium
AGTCATAGCCCTTGATGGCGGAAAGCTCGGGGACCATGGCAAGATCGTAGGAGATCGGGCCCTCGACGTAGCAGCCTTCAAGCTCGCCGTCAAGGCTCATGCGCTTAAGCTCCGCGGCGTCGACGGTCTCCTGCATTTTGGGATTGATGGTCTCGATCGCGCAGAGAGCGGCGACGTTGGGCTTTTCATAGCCGAGCTTATGGAAGAAATCAACGGCGTTCCTGACGATCTTGATCTTCTTCTCAAGATCGGGGTATGTGCACATACCGCCGTCGGTAACGCAGACAAGCTTATGATAATTGGGGATCTCCACCATCATGCAGTGGCTCATAAGGGAACCGGTGCGAAGATCCGCTTCGGGATCGAGCACGCCCTTGAGCATCTGACCGGTCATGATCTTGCCCTTCATAAGGAAGTCGGCCCTGCCCTCTTTGATGAGCTTGGCGGCGCATACGCTGGGATGCATGCCTTCGGGTACTTCTACGATCTCGAAATTCTTGGGATCCTGGCCGAGGGAAACGAGGACCGCCTCGATCTTTTCCCTGTCGCCGACGAGAACGGAATCAACAAGATCCTTCGCGTGGATGACCGCTTCGAGCGCATGAGCGTCGTCAGCGCAGACGAGAGCGACGGTGCGGCGCTTGCCGGTCTTTACGCGGGCAACGAGTTCATCAAATGTTTTGATAGCCATATTGAGTATCCTCCTTTTTGTTAAAAGCGCATACGCGTATTTACCTTTCTATTTTACTCTTTTTCTTCCCGTTTGGCAACAGTAAACGCCTATATATTTGCCCCGTTTTCCGCAAAAGTATATTTGCATTGGAGGCGTATCCGTAATATAATAATATGATTTTTTATGCAGAAGAGGAAAGCATGGTTTCTGTAAACAACGTTACATTTTCATACGAGAACGGCTGCAACGCCCTCGACGGCATTTCGCTTACCGTTTCCGACGGAGAGATCGTCTGCATCGTCGGCCATAACGGAAGCGGCAAATCGACGCTTGCAAAGATGTTCAACGGGCTTCTTATCCCCTCCTCCGGCACTGTCACAGTAAACGGGATGGATACCGCGGATGAGGAAAAAACGCTTGAGATCCGCAGGCAGGTCGGCGTCGTATTCCAGAATCCCGACAATCAGATCGTTACAACGATAGTCAAGGAGGACGTAGCTTTCGGTCCCGAAAACCTCGGCGTGCCCACGGAGGAGATGATCGTCCGCGTTGACGACGCGCTCAAGGCAGTTGGCATGGAAAGCTATGCGGACTCCGCGCCGCACATGCTTTCGGGCGGGCAGAAGCAGCGCATCGCCATCGCAGGAATGCTCGCGATGGAACCCGAAACGCTCATTCTCGACGAGGCGACCGCCATGCTCGACCCCATGGGCAGGAGGGATATCCTTAACATAGTCAAAAAGCTCAACAAGGAAAAGAACATCACCGTCGTGATGATAACGCAGTACATGGAGGAAGCGGTATTCGCCGACCGCGTTATCGTAATGAACAACGGTCATATCGAGATGGAGGGCACGCCCGAATACGTTTTCTCGAAGGGCGACGAGCTCCGCGCGATTGGGCTCGACGTTCCCCCCGCCGTTGAATTAAGGGAAATGCTGAAAAAAGAGGGCGTTGCGGATTGCGGCAGCGCCATGACGCTTGAGGAGTTGGCTGAACAATTATGTCGATCGTTATCGAAAAACTGAATTACGTTTATCAGTCGGGCAGCGTAAACGCCTTCAAGGCGCTTACCGAATCGGGCATACCGGAAGCGGTAAATCCACGCTTATACAGCAGCTCAACGGTCTTATGCAGCCAACGAGCGGCAAGGTCACAGTCGACGGCTTTGACATGAGCAATAAGAAGCAGCGCGCCAAGGGCAGGGCGCTCGTCGGCATGGTATTCCAGTACCCCGATTACCAGCTCTTTGACGAGACCGTCTATAAGGATATAAGCTTCGGCCCAAAAAACATGAAGCTTTCATCCGAGGAGGTCGATCGCCGCGTGCGCGAGGCGATGCGTCTTGTCGGCCTTGATTTTGATGAATTTGCTGAGAAATCGCCGTTCGAGCTTTCCGGCGGTGAAAAACGCCGCACGGCGCTCGCAGGGATAATCGCAATGTATCCCAAATACCTTGTGCTTGACGAGCCTATGGCGGGTCTCGATCCCGCAGGCAGGCGCGCAGTGCTTGAGATGATCTCCGAATTCCGTTCGCAGCTTGGCTGCGCGGTCGTCATGGTAAGCCATTCCATGGACGATATCGCAAGATCGGCCGACCGTGTTTACGTGCTCCGCGACGGAAAGATATTCAGATCCGGCACGCCTTCCGAGATATTCAATAACGCGGACGAGCTAAACGAAATGGGGCTCGAGCCTCCGTTTGCATCGAGGATGGCTTCCGAGCTGAGGCGAAGGGGCTTCGACATACCCCGAGGCATATACACGAACGAGGCGCTGACCGAATGCCTCGCCGCATACGGAAAGGGGGCCGACCATGTTTAAAGATATCACTCTCGGCCAATACTTCCCCGCCGATTCCGTCGCTCACAGGCTCGATCCGAGGACGAAGCTCGTGCTTCTCGTCATGTACATCACAGCGGTGTTCATCGTAAAGGATCTTTGGGTATTCGGCCTTGTTATTGCTTTCATGCTGTTCATGACCGCCATGAGCCGCATTCCATTAAGCTACATATTCAAGGCGATGAAGCCATTGAAGCTCCTCCTTCCGCTTATGTTCCTGCTCAATCTTTTCATGGTCAGAACCGGTACGGAGCTCTTTGCATGGAAGTTTATCAAGATAACCACCGGCGGCGTACGTCAGGCGTTTTTCATCGTTCTCAGGCTTATCGCGCTTATAACCGGCTCGTCGCTCCTTACCCTTACCACGACGCCCGTTTCGCTTACCGAGGGCATAGAAAGGCTCCTTTCGCCGCTTAAGATAGTCCGCTTCCCCGTGCACGAGCTCGCCATGATGATGACGATCGCGCTCCGATTCATACCGACTCTGCTTGAAGAAGCCGACAAGATCATGAAGGCTCAGCTTGCGAGAGGCGCCGATCTTGAGAGCGGCAATATTTTCAAGCGCGCCAAGGCCATGCTGCCGATACTCATACCCCTTTTCGTAAACTCGTTCAGGCGCGCGGAGGAGCTTGCTCTCGCCATGGAAAGCCGCTGTTATCACGGCGGCGAAGGCAGGACGAGACTGCGCAAGCTCAAATTCCACTGGCGCGATCTCTTCGCCGTGCTTATCATGGGCGCGCTGATCGCCGGCGTGATACTGCTGCAAAAGTATTATTCGTTCGACAGTTATATCGCCGCTTACGTTTTGAAGCTGCTCGGTAAGGCCTGATGGACGGGATATCCTCAAAAACCAAAAGGAGCGTGCTGCTTGCCGCTGGGATAATACTGCTCATCGCCGTCGTATGGCTGATAATACTCGAAAGCACCAGCTATACCCGGGCACTCACAAACAGGATAAATACGTTCGGATACAACGTCTCCCCGGGCGAGCTTGATATCCGCCCGTACGGAAAGGATACGTCGATCGCCGAAGTCGCCGACAGGGATCTTTCGCTCGTTACGGCTCTTTCGATCGATTGCGGATTCTCCGCCGACATCGACAAAAAGGGACTCGTCGAAGTCGCGCTTTGGCGCGTTGACAGCGAAAAGGTAATGGTGATATACCTCGTCGACCGTTCTCCGGAGCTTGCATTTATAGAGGACACGGCAACGGGAGAGGTTTTGCCGATAACAAAGAAATGAGAAGGATCGCGCTAGTAATCGAATATGACGGAACGAATTACGTCGGCTGGCAGGTACAGCCGAACGGTATCGCCGTACAGCAGGTGATCGGCGACGCTTTTTATAAGCTCGTCGGCGAGCGGCCCGTGCTCCACGCCTCCGGCCGGACTGACAGCGGCGTTCACGCAAGGGCGCAGACGGCGCATTTCGATACGGAATGCGGCATACCCGCCGACAAGTTCTGTTACGCCCTTAACACCCGTCTACCGGACGATATCCGCATAAAGGCGAGCCTTGAAGTGCCGCCCGATTTCCACGCCCGTTTCGACGTTAAGGAAAAGCATTACGTATACACGATCAACAACGCACCGCACGCTTCCGCGTTTACAAGGAACACAGCGCTGCATATCCATTACCCTCTCGATATCGGCAGGCTGAACGAAGCGGCTTCTCTCTTCCTCGGCGAGCACGATTTCAACGCATTCCGCTCGACGGGGAGCAAAGCTACGACTACCGTAAGGACCGTTTACGAATCGGAATGGACAAAGGATGGCCAAACGCTGAGATATCACGTTGCGGGCAGCGGCTTTCTTTACAACATGGTAAGGATAATGGTCGGCACGATGATAAGGATCGGGCAGGGGTTCGAGGAGCCTTCCATGATCGCCGAAGCCCTTGATGCGGCTGACAGATCCTATGCGGGCGATACCGCGCCGGCTCACGGGCTGATGCTGTTCAGGGTGAAGTACGACCTTTTCGATACGGAAGATCTC
>CAMZAY010000121.1 GCA_947304365.1 uncultured Clostridia bacterium
CGCAGGGATGGACCCCTGCGGTTTCTTTTTGCATTTCACGGGCTTTTGACTTGACACATGTTCCGCAAATGATATAATATTCAGGATAATAACAAGGGCTCAGACCCCGAAAAACAGCCCGCCCGATCGGCTCCCTGCCGTGAAGGGCGGCGATCATGCAAAGCAAAACCGGAAAGGACGCCTTTTTAAGCAAAGGCAAAGGATCACAAGCATGAAACGAGTAACAGCCGTTCTTCTTGCCGTGTTTATCGTACTTGCGGCGATGCCGGCATTTGCCGTCCTGCCGCAGGCGACTCAGGCGAGGACTACCCTTTTGGACCTCAGCAATACCACCACGGCGGCTTCCTCCTCAGCAGAGGGCTGGTCTTTTGCGCCGAGGGGGTATAACAACAAGCCCCAGCTTACGCTCAACTCCTACGGAAAGGCGAATCAGCACAGCGCGCCGATAATCGTTCCCAAGGATACGAGGATAGTCGTCAACGGCGACTGCTACATCGACAACGTCTATATGGGAGAAGCGCACCCCGCGTTGAGCGGCTCTCCCGACGGTTATCTGATAATCGACGGAAGCGGCACTCTCAATCTTTATACGGAGAGCTATCACGGCTGCTGCCTCACCCTTCCGAACGGCGGTGAAAACGTCGAGGCGGATTTTTTGTACATAAACGACGTCACGATCAACTGCTACGGAATGGAGCGCGATATGTACAACTGCGCCCTGAAGCTCCAGCCCTGCATATACTCGAACCATAACATCGAGATCCATAATGCGACGATCAATACCCATTGGGGCAAATTCGGCATAAGGGTCGAAGGCTATACACCCATCGGCGGGACGAGCGAAACGAACTGCAATGAGATACTTATCGACAACAGTACCGTCAACATTCAAAACGAAAGCGACAACGGCCTTTGGAACTACGCTTACGGTCTTAACATAACCTACGGCAAAATACACATTACCGGCAACAGCAATGTAACGATCAACGCCGGCTCTCAGAGCATTTACGCATACCATTCGCTCACGATCGACGGAGGCACTGTCAACATACTCTCCACCCCCGTCAGTACGGCTGATATCGCGGCATTGGTCTACTGCAAGTGGCTCGTGCTCGGGCAGGGGCTCCAGAGCTTCTACGTAAGCACTACAAAGTATCCTTTGACGAAGGTGCTTTACTGCAAGCAAAGCGGGATGTCATCACTGGGAAGCGGTCTCAATATGCAGATCGGCACGTTCTCCGGCGGCGATTTCACGCCCGGCGAGGATCCGAACCACAGCGATCTGCCCGCGCTCTATGTGACCGGCGGCGGCACGGTGATGCATACAGTAAGGTTCTACGGATACGGAGATCAGCTGCTCTCCACCGTTCAGGTGCCCCACGGCGGCACGGCGACTCCTCCCTCCGTTCAGCAGGTCGTCAACAACTCGAACGGGACCTATCTCTTCTATCAGTGGGACAGGCCGCTCAATAACGTGACCTCGAATATGGACGTTCACGCCGAATACGTCCTCATCGGCGACACGAGCCTTAACGACGTCGTTCAGGCGGACGACGCGCTGCTCGCGTTAAGAAGCTCTATGGGCATCGACCGGCTTTCTGACAAGATGGTATTCGCCGGCGATATCGACAGGAACGGCGATCTTGAGGCTTCGGATGCGCTGCTCATACTCCGCTACGTAATGGGGATCATCGATACGCTCTACATACCTTGACAAGACGTGATAAAAGCCCGTTCACACGAACGGGCTTTTTCTTTATTCCGCCTTATAGACCGATCTCCCTCCGAGGAAGGTCTCCTCGATCGGTATCGTATGGATGCTCCTTCTATCCTCAACAAAAGGGTCCCTGCCGAGTATGACGAAATCGGCAAGCTGACCGGGCGCAATGCTGCCCTTAAGGTCCTCCTCGAAGCTCGCTCGGGCGCCGCTTTTCGTAAAGCTGACAAGCGCTTCCTCCACCGTGAACGCCTGATCGGGAAGATACGGGCCGAAGCCGTCGAGAGAAGTGCGCGTAACGGCGCATTCAATGCCCTTCATCACGTCGGGCAGTTCCACCGGACAGTCCGAGCCGTTCGAGACGGTCACGCCGCGGTCGAGCAGCGTTTTCCAATTATAGCTCGATCTGTAAAGCTCCTGCGTGAGCAGCCTGCCGACGATATGATCGTCATAATCGAGGAACACGGACTGCGCGTAAACGTGGAGCCCGAGGCGTTCGATCCTGTCGAGCTGATCCGTGCGCGTGACCTGGCAGTGGACTATCCCGTGCCGGTGATCCGGGCGCGGATCAAGCTCAAGCGCATGCTCTATGGCGTCGAGCACACGGTCAAGGCAGGCGTCGCCAATAGCGTGAACGGCGACCTGCATGCCGTGAGAATTGGCGAAAGCGATCATCTCGTTCATATGCTCCGGGGAAAAGAGCGAGAACCCGCAGTTCCCGGGATCGTCAAGATACGGCACGGAAAGATGCGCCGTCCTGCTGCCGAGAGCGCCGTCGCCCAGCATTTTGAGCGGACCAATGCGGAACATCTCGTCGCCCGTTCCGGTTACGCAGCCCGCTTCAACGAAGCGTTTAAGCGGCTCAAGCTCCATGAAATTGCACTGCTCGTACACTCGCACGGTGAGCTTACCCTCCCCGGCAAGCTCTCTATAAGCTTCGTTCACGGTCTCCGGAGGCACGTCGCGGAACACGCAGTAATCGTCCGTTTGAGAGCTGGTGACGCCGAAGCTGTTGAGCTTTTTGCAGGCAAGGAGGATCATTTCCTTTATCTCCGCCTTATCGGGAACGGGCAGGACTCCGTTCAAAAGCTCCATGGCGTTATCGAACAGTCTGCCGTCCGGCTCGCCGTTTTCCATGCCGATGGCGCCTCCTTCGGGGCAGACCGTATCGGCGCCGATCCCCGCGAGCTCGAGCGCCCTTGAATTGACGACGCAGCAATGCCCGCAGGCGCGGGTTATCATAATGGGGATATCGGACGAGACGGCGTCAAGGTCGGTCTTATCCGGCATGCGGTTCACGTCCGTGAAATAATCCTGATTCCAGCCGCGCCCCATGAGCCAGCGGCCTTCCCTAACGGGATGCGCTTCAAGAAGAGCCTTAAGACAGCCGATGAGCTCCTTAAGACTTGAGGTATGCTCCGCAAGCGGCGCATGATCGAGCGTCTGCCCGAGATTCAAAAGATGCATGTGGGAATCGTTGAAGCCGGCGCAGACGAAGCGCCCGCAAAGATCGACAGTCCTATCCTCCGGATCTGCGGAGTTAAGCAGTTCTTTATCCGAGCCGACGGAAGCGAATTTCCCGTTTTCAACGGAGAACGCCTCCGCAAGAGGGAGGCTCCCCGTAAACACTTTCCCGTTATAATAGATCGTTTTCATTTGTTGATCCCATCCTTCAGCGCAATAAACTCCTTCAATGCTTCAAGCACGTCTGAATAGCGGCAACCCCTGAATTCGTTTGAGAGGAGCCTTGTATTGAACTCTATCTGTATGCAGGCGATCCCGCATTCGCGGGAAACGCTCGCCGAAACGGTGTTTTGATAAGTCGCGGGAAAATTGCCGTCCATAACGATCTTTTCAAAGCCGCGTTTTTTTAAACAGCCGACAAGCTCGTCCACAGCGGCGGGATCGGCGGCGACGTTCTTGCCCTCCCCCGTGCCGATCTCGATAAGCTCGCTCCTTTGCGCAGACATCTGGTGAAGGTCTATTACGAGCCGGACGCCGTTTTGCTTGACGAAATCGATGAGCGCGTCGCGGTATGGGCTCGTACGGTCGAAATTGGCGTCGTCATGCTTATTATGGGATTTGTAGATGATATGGCAGCCGGTCTCGTCATGCAGCATCCGCGCAAGAACGCCCGTATGATACTCGCCGTATTTGATCCTGCCGGCGCGGGTCTGCTCAACGGCGTGCGGCGCGGAGATCATAACTGCGCCGGAGCCCGCCTCGATCGCGAAGGATCTTCTGGGCAGACGGCTTTTGAAGTATTTGAGATATCGGTCGTAGCTGTTCATGGATAACCTCCCGAAACATGTGCTGATTATATCACAGCCGCCGCGCCAAGTAAACAGCGACATAAGAAAAGCGCCGCCCAAAGGACGGCGCATGCGGTAAGCAGATTAACGCTTCGAGAACTGAGGAGCACGACGGGCTGCCTTGAGACCGTACTTCTTCCTTTCCTTCATGCGAGGATCGCGGGTAAGGAAGCCTGCCTTCTTAAGCTGGCCGCGGAGCTCGGGATCAACGTTGAGCAGCGCGCGGGAAATGCCGTGACGGATAGCGCCCGCCTGGCCGGTGAACCCGCCGCCGTAAACGTTGACGATAACGTCAAACTTGCTGAGGTTATCGGTGAGCTTGAGAGGATCGCGAACGATCATCTTAAGGGTCTCATAACCGAAATAGTCGTCGATATCCCTCTTGTTGATGGTGATAACACCGGTGCCGGGAACGAGGCGGACCCTGGCAACGGACTTTTTACGCCTGCCTGTACC